>JBJTWB010000078.1:0-6508 GCA_046081505.1 Bacteroidota bacterium
TCGAAATTTCAAAATCCATACAGTCGTCTTTTAATGCATGTCAAGTGCTAGCCATGGAAGTAGATTTAAACATGGACTTCAAAACACAATTGGAAGTAGCACAGCAATCTTTCCTACCTGAAGGAAAAACTATTGCTGATCTTGCAAGTGCCGACGATGTGAATAAAGTAAAACAATTTTGTATCGACAGCATGCATTGGAAAGAATCGAAATACGAGAAAATGAGTCGGCTGAAACCCTTCTTTTTGTCGTCTGTAATTCTTCAAGAACTCATTGGAAAATCAAAAAGCTTTGAGAAAGAATTTAACAATCTTGCCAAGAAAAAGAAAATGACAACTATAGGTCTTGAAACGCTTCAATTCCAAATGAACATGGTGAACACCGTTTCAAATGAAGAACAAATGAAAATGTTGTTGCAAGGACTTTCTACCAACAACAGCGAATTCAATAAAATGCTTGCTGCTTATTTACGTCAAGATCTCACAGGGCTTGGAAATCTCATGAACGATGCTGAACTGTCGCCCGAATTCAATGAAAATTTGTTGTTACAAAGAAACCGAAATTGGATACCCATTATCTCTAAACTTATCTCCGAAAAACCAACTTTCATTGCTGTAGGTGCAGGTCATTTACCAGGCGAAAAAGGTGTGCTGAATCTGCTTCGTGAAGCCGGATACACAGTTACCCCTGTTAACTAGGGGTTACCCCTCAATCTCTTTCAGGTCTCTCTTCACTCCTCTTTTTCTGAAGAAATACAGAATGATGAGTGGTGAATAAATCAACTCTGCGAAAAGGGCTATAAACAAGGTTAGACTAACCAACAAACCAATATAATACGTGCCCAGGAACTGACTAAAAATAAGGGTTGTAAATCCCGCACTTAGAATTAGGGTAGTAACAATCATGGCTTTTCCTGTTGTAAGAAATGTTCTCTTTACTGCGTATTGAACACTTAATCCTTCATTCAAAAAAGACTTCACCCGGGCCAAAAAGTGTATGGTATCGTCAACCGCAATTCCAAACGCAATATTGAAAATAATACTTGTACTTACTTTTAGCGGAATTCCGGTTAATCCCATAATTCCGGCAACTAAAAGCAACGGAAATAAATTGGGAATAATGGTCAATGGTACCATGCGCCATGATTTATAAACTATACCCATAATGATACCTATTACCAGCACACTAATGAGTAGATCCCAAACCGTATTCTCAACCAATGACTTGTTGTTCACGTCTATTAAATGAGCTGTACCCGTCAATTCATAATTCATTAAATCTGGACAATGTTGTTGCATGAAAGCATGCAATTTCTCATTCTCTTGCTCGAAATGAACACGTCCCACATCACCCACTTTACCCGCAATGCGCAACATGTTGGTGGAATCATTGTAGGTTAATCGCGTAATTTCCTTCATTTCCGAATTGGCAAGTAAACGCTCCGTTTCCATCAAATCCTCTTTCTCTTGTGGCACCACATACGAAGAAGCTTCACCGTAATTGAATATTTTATTTGTTTCCCGAATTAAATTGGAATAACTGAAAACATAACCCACCCCATACTGCTGAATTAAATACTGCGATAACGTATCTAGCTGGTGCATCACCTCAGGTTTGGCAATGGCTGAATCATTCGGAAGCTGAATGCCCATTTCAAAAGGTCTGCATCCGGCAAAATGCTTCTCCATGAAATTGAATTCTTGTTTCAGAATATGATCATCTTTCAAATCTTCAAGCATTTTGTTGTCTACAACAATTTGTGAAGTGTAATATGCACCAACGGCGATTAAAATTCCGCCTACAACCATAATTCGAAAACGAAAACGGAGTATCCAAGAGAAAAACCGATGCAACTTCAGTGTCCAAAAATCTTCACTTACCGCAAATGCAACCATGCGCTTAGGTTGTCCTAAAATCAGTATTGCAGGCAGAAGCGTAAAAGTTAATCCATAGGCCAGTAAAACACCCACTGCGGTGTACACTCCAAAATCTGAAATGGGTTGAATATTTGAGAAATACAAGGTGAAAAACCCAATGCTCGTGGTCAATGCTGTAAGGAAAGTAGCTAAGCGAATACTTTTGAATGCGTATTTAATGGCAGCGATTTTATCTCTTCCCGCCCGTATTTCTTGTAAATATTTCGTTAACACGTGAACGCTATCGCTCATTCCAACAACAAATAAAATAGTAGGCAGAATGGTCAACATCAAGTCCACATCTTTCCCCATGATGCGAATAAATCCAAGAGTCCAAATAATAGCCAGCAAGACCACAAGTGTTGGAATGATAATCCCCCAACCGCTGCGAAATGCAATAAAAAGAAATATGATGGTCAATACCAGACTCAATGAAATAAAGAGTGCCAATTCCCGCACCATGAGCTCCACGTACAATTTTTGACCAAGGGCTCTACCAATGACGTGGGTTTTATGAAACTTATATTTCGCAACTACCGCCTCAATCTCGTCACTTAGCTGATCGCATTCCAGTTTACTCAACTTTTGAGTATGCTTCATATTCACAGCTATAGACTTACCATCTTCAGAGAAGAATACACCCACCATTCCCGGGGTATTCCATATGGTTGCTGAATCTGATTTCAAATATGATGCGCTGTCAATAGACAACATGGGAGTCTGAAACATGCCCCCAAAAAATGGATCGAAAGCCAGGGAATACAACTGCGTTGGGCCAATGGCCTCTTGCACATTTTTCAGCGATTTGAGATCGTTGTTGAGTGAGTCTATTTTTTTTAAGAAATCGAGATCAAACACAGACTTGTCGTTTTCAATGGCTACAAAAAAGAAGTCATTGTCTGTTTCAAACTGATCTCTAAATTTGAAAAAATAGGCAGTGGCAGGATCTTCCTTGGGAAAGAAATCTTCAAAATCATAACTTAACCGCAGACCAAGAGCGAGATAAATTGCGCCAGCACTTAAAAGCATCAAGGCGAGTATGGTAAAAATTGAGCGGGATTTCACTGACATAGCAAGTAAACAAGGCTATTTCAGTATTGTTCTGAGGCGTTTCATTTCTTTTCCGAGCAACTTATAAGCTTCGTCTTCTTTGCCTTCAAGCCAATATTGAATGCAAGCCGCTGAATCTAAGTATTCTCTGCTGTTCACTTCCGAAGGGCATTCCCAGTATGCACTGAGATGCTGAAGTAAGAAATCTTCAAAGCCTGTCAGAAAAACATGTAATGCATTCGCGTAATGAGTCACTGCATCAGGCACATGTGTTTGAAACGCCTGGGTTAATAACGTGGCTAAGATTTTTTCATACTGTCTCATTTCAGCCAAGCCAATTTGCTGCATGGCGGGAATGAACTCGGTAAATTCAAATTGAGAGAAACCACAGACTGCAACATAATCATTGGACAATTCTTGCATTCGAGCAAGCTGTTTTATGCGAAGGGGACGAATATGCAATCGATCTTTCCACTTTTTCCGCTCTTCGAAAATCAATTCTTCCAACATTTCCAAAAGTTCATCTTTTGAATTCACATCATATTTTTCGAAGACAGATGGTGTCATGCGAACAAAGCTATAAAAGTTGGTGTTATTTTTGGGTATTGCGTTGCGCTTATGAAAACATTAAAACTACTCATTTCCATTTTACTGCTGCCTTTTGCGGCATTGAGCCAAAACCATGAGATTAGCGGAACCACATCACTTGGCGCAGGAACATCTATTTATCTCTGGAAAACGGTAGGACGAACACTTAACCCGGTAGATACGTGTAAGGTAACAAACGGCAGCTTTAAGCTTTCGGGTAAATATGCTGAGGGTCTCTATGCCATTGGAGTTGCTCCAAACAACATGCTTATTTTTTCCATGGATCATACTGAATTGAAAACCATTCTTCAGGTTCAGGGTCCGAAATGGGATGTGAATACCACTTTCAAGGAAGGCGAGCGAAATAAAGATTGGTTGGAATACATGAAAAAAGAAGCGGATTACATCAAACAAAAACGTGAGTTAATGGTGAAGTCAAAAAAAGACAATGACACCAGTGCTACTAGAAAGCTCATGGAGTTAGAGATTTCTTTTCTCACCTACCAAAACTCAAAAATCTCGAAAGACGCCAAATCTTTCACCTACCAGGTCATCTCCTGGAAGCAAGAGCCCTCAGAAGACAAAGCCCATTACTGGGATAACATTGATTTTAACGACACACGTATTCTTCACACAACTGTGCTCAATGATCGCATTCAAAATTTCATGAGAAAGTATAGTAAAGGCAAGGAAAGTGGGTTCATTGATTGCATTGGATTATTGTCAGAGAAATCGAGCGTTAATCATGACGTTTATGAATATGTTTTGAATGAAATGCTTACCGGATTCTATGAAAGTGGAATGGAAAACATTACACTCTATTTGATGGATAATTTCATTAACGATGAATCATGCGGAGATGAAAACTTCAGCAATGTGATCAAGAAAAATGCAGAGAGCATTTCTCGTTTGGCCATTGGCAATGTGCCGCCAAACATTACAGGAACAACTTCGGAAGGCAAGGCATTTGACTTGAAAAAAACTTGTAGTCAAAATAAATATGTTGTCTTAATGTTCTGGAGCTCTTGGTGCACACATTGCAAAGACGAGGCTCCAAAAGTGAAACAAGCCTATGAAGGTTCGAAAGACAAAGGCGTACTATTCATTGGATACAGTGTAGATACGGATCAAAATTCATGGAAAACGGCTTTAACCGATCGGGCATTTGCTTTCCCTAATTTATGCGGTGGGAAAGGATGGGAAAGTTCGGGAGCCAAGGATTATCGGGTAACAAAAACACCGTGCTTCTTTATTTTAGACAAGAACATGCGCATTGTGGCTAAACCAAAAAGCACTGCAGAAATTGAAACATTTTTGAAAATCAATTCAAAATAATCCCCGCTCCGATTCGACCATAAGCTTGTCTTGAAAGCCAACCAAATAGACTTTTTCCTGAGCACGAGTTAAGGCCGTATAGAACCAACGATTAAGTTCTAAACCTGCCATTTCATCTGTGAGATACCCTTGATCAATAAAAACACACGGCCATTGACCACCTTGCGCTTTGTGACATGTAATGGCATAGGCAAACTTCATGTGCAAGGCATTGTAATACGGATCTTTTTGCAATAATCTTCTCAGATGTCCGAGTGAAACGGCATCTGGATAATCTTGCGAACAAATTTCAAAGAGCTTTTTACTGAGGTCTTTCGCTAATTGAGCAGACTCTTCCATGATGGTGTTGCAAAGCATAATGACTTCCATTTCAGGAAGCTCGGGGTAATCTTCAAATACCACATCGGCTTTGCAGAAACGGAATGGTCCTCGATCTTCGAATTTCTTAATTCTTCGTACTCGTAAAATATCTCCATTTGCAATGAAACCCACTTCGTTTTTTTCTAACTGCTCAAGCCAATAGTAATTGTTCTTAATGACCATGAGACGGTCATTGCTATTGATTTCCTCTTCATGCCAAAGTATTCTATTGCGAATTTGTTGATTGAACAAATTCGCACGCTTGTTTGATCGGGTAATGACCACCATATCTTCTACTCCGTATCTATTGAGCGCGTCTTCAATGAGGGGCTGCATATCAGACATCACTCGCTCAACATCTGTATACGTCTCAGTTGAAAATTGAGGTAAGCCATCACCTCCCGAAACAATTAATTCCCTGAGATTTGTTGCATTTGTAAGAATTCCTGATCCGGCTTTCTGACGAATAACTTCGGTTAATTCTACTCCGGCAATATTCAAATGATATTCATCTCTGAGCCCTTCTAAATTCAACGAAGGACTCATGGAACTGCCAACAGGAGGCAGCTGAGCGGTGTCACCAATTATCACCAACTTACAACCTTCACCGCTAAAAACGTGTGTTATGAGGTCTTCCAATAAACTTCCTGCAAAAAATTCATCATCATCTAAAACCAGTTGATCTGTTCCAATCATAGAGGCTTCGTCAATAAAAAAAACGGTGTTGACATGTTCATTTTCGCGCAGCTCAAACCACACCCTTCCACCGGAATCCATGCGCTTCATATAAATCTCTTTGTGAATAGTACTTGCTTTATGCTGACTGTACAATCCCAAAACCTTTGCTGCTCTTCCTGTAGGAGCTAAGAGTACAGACTTAAATCCTACTTGTGCTAGACTGTTAACCATGGTACGAACACAGGTTGTTTTTCCAGTACCTGCATATCCCTTGATCATGAGAGCTAAACGTTCTTTTGGGGAGAATACCATGCGGGAAAATGCATAGAAAAGCCGCTCCTGACCTGACGTTGGCTGCATGGCAAATTCTCTATTCAGAATCTCAAGAAATGCGGGTTGATCCATAATTCATTGCAAATAAAAGGTGAAGATGAATATGCCTTAAATTCGCTAGGTAAAAGTTATTCTGAATTATACACCAATGCGAGCTTTGTTAATTCCTGAAGATATTGTTGCAACAAGTGTGCGGTATCAAGCCTCTATGCATATTGGTGCATATCAACTTCAACTTGCTATTGTGC
>JBJTWB010000079.1:0-2774 GCA_046081505.1 Bacteroidota bacterium
TTTATTGATTTTTTTTGAATTGTTCTTGATGCATTGATTTAGCAAATCATGAAATCCAGTCACTTTAGCAGTTGGTGTCTGCATTTCTTCGAAGAGATATACCGTTATACCTACCGTTCAACAATACATTGAACTGAGCATACTCTTCAAAGAAATGCAGACACCAACTGCTAAAGTGACTGGGTTTCATGATTTGCTAAATCAATGCATCAAGAACAATTCAAAAAAAATCAATAAAGCAACTGATGTTCTCATTGCCAGTGCATTGGGACTGTTCAGGGAAAACACGGTTTACAGCGATGTAAAGAGAGCCTGGAAAACAGACAATTCCAATTTTGACTTTGCCTTCGATTCGTTACCAAAAATTGTATTTCCAAGTTTGAAAATTTCTTGTGTGCAAGGTGACAAAAATATTTTCATTGAAAACACCCAAGGCTTCTATTCACTCTCAGAAAAAACGTTTTATGGTCAAGGCGGAAGAGTGCCATGGAACATTGTTGGCTATGACCCAACAAAGACTTTTGCTACACTCTCTTTCTATGAAATTAAGGTCACTGAATCGCAATATGATGCAGAGAACGTGACCTTTCAATCTGAATTTTTCAACCTTCCGTTGGTTGGTATCCTCACCAATAAAATTCAAGAGGGGAATGAGAAAGACAAACAAAACTTCCCGGAATTTCAATCCAATCAAAGCCGCCTTACCATTAAGAACATTATTCCGAATGTTGACTACGAGGGCGGTTTTACTCTTGCCGGTAGCAGCCTGAAAGGTACAGGGCCACAACAAAATCCGGCCCGACTCATTGTCTACAAAGACGGAAAGAACTTCTTGGAATCGAAAAGCCAGTTGTTTGATATTCGACCAGATCGAATTGAAAGTTTGCATGCCTCTGTTCGATTTTATGTTGATAGTGATAGTGTATATCATCCAGACCTTCGTTTGGTCTTGAATAGAAAATCAAGGAATTTGAGTTTATCTAGAAACGAAGACGGCGTTAGCCCTTCTCCTTTTGTAAATACCTATCACAATGTTGAAATGTATGTAGAGACCATTGAGTGGAATTTAGATGCACCGTTAATGAACTTTGGAGCATTCGGACAAACCGCTCAAAAGTTTGCCGATTTTGAATCCATTAATTATTTCGAAAAAAACCGATATCAAACGCTGCAAGGAATTTCAACCATACACCCGTGTACCTTGTTGAATGAAACGTACAAAAAAACAGGAAGCGAGACTTTTTCAGCGCTTGACTTTGCGCAGACCGCACGAACGGGCATAGAGCAATGGATTCCATTGTTCTTCGACCTGAATAACAAAGGATACATTCACTACGAACCAGAAACCCGAATGATTACGGTTCAACCCAAATTATTGAATCACATTCAAAGCAATAAACTAGAAAAAGACTATGATATTTTGCAGTTTTCAAGCAGCGTAGAAAAAGGATCAAACGCACAATTGAGCCTGCTCAGTATGGAATTGAAAATTGACGGAATTCGAAATGTCTATCTCAGCGATTCGCAAAAAGTAGTCGTCTATCCTGAGAAGGGACAAGTCATTCTGAAGAAAAATAGAGACTACTCTTTTGACGGTGTTGTTTACGCCGGAAATCTGCAATTGGTAGGTGCCAAATTTGATTTTAATTATGAACTCTTTGAATTAACCATGAATCAGGTTGACTCTTGTGTTATCTATATCAATGATGAAAACGGTGTTGCCGATATTCATGGAAACATGCCTAAGAAAAGGGTAAAAACTGTTCTTCGAAATTTGACTGGAACAGTACAAATAGATCACCCCTCGAATAAAAGCGGATACATTTCAAAAGATTACACCACCTTTCCTAAAATGAATTGCACCCGTGAGTCAGATGTTTTCTGGGATAAAAAAAATATTCAAAATGGGGCATACACCAAAGATGAATTCGGATATACATTGAAGCCTTTTGATTTGGACTCTTTAGACAATTTCACCAAGAGCAATTTGGTATTCGAGGGGTCATTGGAATCCAATGGCATGCTACCCGTGTTGAATGAGCCTCTGGTATTAATGGAAGACAACAGTCTTGGCTTTCATCTCCCCTTGAAAGAAGAGGGTATTAAAGCATACAACAACAAAGTGCATTTAACAGGTGACTTAACATTGAATCACTCCGGGATGAAGAGCAAAGGAGATTTAAATTATTTAACTACGCATGCCAAATCAGAAGATTTCACCCTAACACCTCGGTTGTTGTTCGGACTCACTTCAGAATACAAAAATGACTTCAGCCAAAAAGCAAACGTTGCAGATTACTCAGCTGCAAAAGTGGAATTGAAATATGCAGAGAAAGATGAGGCCCTCAGTGTTGCTACCAAAACCGAACACATCATTGGGTTCAAGAACGAAGCAGAAATTATTGGGTCAACAACACTTACTCCAAAGGGAATGACTGGACAGGGAGAAATCATGCTCGTTGGCGCATCTGTTTCATCAAAAAAATACAATTTAAAATCACGAATTATACTTGCTGACACAGCTTCGTTTAACATTAAAAATGCTGACAATTCGAATGCACTTGCGTTAAAAACAGACAATGTCTCGGCCAATATTGACTTCGATAAAAGAAAGGGGATTTTCAAATCAAATGACGGCGAAACGAAGATTGAATTCCCTGCCAATGAGTACATCTGTTTTATGGATCAATTTACTTGGTTCATGGACAAATCTGAAATGGAGCTTTCCTCGAATAGAAAAGCCAATACCGATTTGGTCATAGATACAGATCAGG
>JBJTWB010000080.1:0-6058 GCA_046081505.1 Bacteroidota bacterium
TCTGTATTGAGCTCCAGAGCCCGCCCAAGACGCTTTATAAACCTTACACAAGTTCAATGTATTTGACCAAGTTGGGTTATTACCACTATCACAACCGCCTCGCTTCAATGAGCGCACACAAATGCTGTACGTACCAATTCCAGAGGCGCTGTTGTAATTACGAACACCCACTTTATAAATCTGACCTGCAACAAGTCCGTCAATATTTAATATCTCACCACCTAGACCAGTTACCGCATTTTCTTGCGCTACAAGCACCCCAGCAGCTGTTTGCAATTCAATTACAATGTCATTTTCTGTTGATGCAACTTGAATACTTACTGCCTCAGAGTTTGCAGTAAATGAATGCCATTTATCTTCACCCGTTAAACACGTTGTTTGTGCATTCGCAGATGCAGCATACCCCACTAATGTATGTGATGTAGCATTACATGAAGGCCAAAATGCAGTTACTGTATTTACAGCGTTTGATGGATTATCACCTGCTTGGTTTCCACTTGAACATCCTTCGTTAATTAGGGCATCACAATCGTCATCATAATTTGTTGAGCACGATTCAGTGGCAGCAGGATTAACAGCAGCATTTGAATCGTTACAGTCGTTGCTCGAAGTCACAAATCCAGTTGGCTGGCTGCAAGCATTTGTTGCGCTTCCCGCTCCGTAACCGTCTGCATCTGCATCTGCATAATAATTTGTAAATGTTAAACCATTATCTACTTGCGTATCACAATTATCGTCGATGGCGTTACATACTTCCGTAGCCGCTGGATTCACCGCTGCATTTGTATCATTACAATCGGTGCTATTCGCAACATAACCATAGGGTTGTGTGCAATAGCTCAACGGAGAAGAAGCTGAACCGTACCCATCGGCATCGGCATCGGCATACCACATTGAAGGTGTGCAAGGAGCAAAAGCTACTGAGCGGTATGCTTTATTATCAGCTGAATTGGTATAGGTAGCAATGGTATTGATTGTTGCACCTGCTCCCGTATCATCGAACCATACCACTGAGGTCGTTGACGAAGTACCTGTAACCGCGTAAACTCTTGGATTTACGCCGGCATAGAAATCAACCACTACTGAACGCGCACCAGAAGATGCACCAACAGAAACGGCGTGATCTAAGGTCCAAACACCACCAGAAAGCACCCATTTTTGAACACCAACACCGTTGGTATTGTCAGCGATGTAACAGATGGTTTGGTCGCTGTTGAAATAGAAACCATAAGGATCTCCACCTGCACCAACACTAATTTCATTTGTTGCCGTAACGGTTGACGTTGGAAGACCTGTACCCACCTTATAAATTCCTTTTAAAGCACCACCCGTTGTTGATGCTGTGGCGTAATACAGTTGATTTCCAAAAATATTGATTGCTCTTAAGTTTGTGATGTTTGAAGAAACCACAGAAAAAGAAGATCCATTGAAATAGTTTACACCTTGAACAGATCCTGAAGTCCAGTAGTTTGTACCGTCTGTGCATGCTCCGCGGAAACTACCTGCTGTTGGCGGAGAATAGATTGCTCCGGAAGCAACACGATTAAAGCTATTGTACCCTATTCCTTGTGTACCGATAACACGAGGTACAGACGAGCCCGTTAATCCCGTTTGAATTGTAGATGCATCATAACCTGGAATAATCAATTTTGATTTGTCAGGTGAAAGTGTAATCATATTCTCTAAGGTGGAATTACCTACCATAACTTGTCTATTGGCTCCAGTGGTTGGAAGTGCAATTGTACCAGCCACTCCACTTGTTGACATCTCTTCCAAGAAGATGGCAGTACCGCCTGTTCCTAAAGTAGTAGAACCAGCACCTACGCGAAGCGCAACAATATTACCTGGTGTGTAATTACTAAAGGTACATGTTGAATTGTCAGGACAAGTGGTTCCAGCATTGTAGTTCGATGCATTCACGTCTGTACAACCGACTACAGCACCTTCGTCTGTTGTTCCGTTACAGTTATCATCAATGAGGTTACACAAAATTTCAGATACTCCTGCATTAACGGAAGCGTTGGAATCATTGCAATCTCCAGAAATTCCAGCAATGGCTGTATAGGTTGCTCCAGGTGAAGCACAAGCACTCGATGTTGAGATATAATAACCATCGGAATCGGCATCTAAATACCACGAGGTTGGATAGGTACATGAGTTATCGCTGATGTTCGCTAACGCGTCATAGTTACACGCATTACTATCCATACATCCGTAGTCGGCACAAATGCTGTTTACAACTGTATTGGTATTGTTATCAGCTGCAAAATAACCGGTATTGGCTTCGGTTCCAACCAAAATAAAGTTGTAATCTGTTGCTCCTGATGCTCCGTTTAAATTAATTGAAATGGAACCTGAGTTGCCGGTGATGTTTGATGCAGTACCCACTAGGTCACCTGCTGAATATGATGTTCCGTTCGCTGCAACTAAATATGCGTTTACGGTGTATGACTGCGTGAAGTTCGTTGTTGTAAAGTTCAAGCTTCCTGTATACGTTGGACAAAAATCTGATGTGCTTGAGGTTAAGTTGATGGTTGGACAGTTCTCATCTATGAGACCGTCGCAGTCATTGTCAATTCCGTCGTTGCAGACTTCTGCAGGACATGGAGTACCTGCTATAGTGAAATTGTCAACACGATTTGTACCACCTGTTTGAACAGTTGCATTCGAAATACTTGTTGTAGAAGTATTCACCAAACGAAATTTCACATTGGCTTGTCCATTCAATGCAGTGATGGAAGAAAGGTCAACCTGTTTGGTAGAAATTGGCTTGGTAAAAGCGGCAGTCCATGAATCGTTAGCCACGGTGTAGGTGTATCCGGTTGTTATGAAGTTGGTGCCATCTACACTGTAGAATAACTCGAAATCTTTTGGACCCGTGTTACTACCCATTTGATCCCAAACGGCAAACAGTTGATTGAAGCCGAGGGTGCTCATTTCAAATTCATAGTATCCATTGACATTCCATGTAGTTGAATTCAATGCTAAGGCAGAACCGTTACCGGTAACTGAGCTCCATGTGGTAGAGGCTGAGTGGCTTCCACGCACTGCGCTTCCTGATGCGTTCGCCCCTAAATTGGCTGCTGCCCCAGTGTATGTTAATCCAGTTGAAATGGTAGTATTTGCTGGGCTAGGCAAAGCATTAAAATCCCATTTCGCAACACCATTTCTAACAATCAATGTAGCGGTAGCTGAACCTGTTAAGGTGTTGGCATCGCCCGGATTTGTAGCAGTAATATTAGCTGAACCTGCACCAACAATGGTTAGCACATTCCCAGCAACAGTTGCTACACTGCTATTTGAAGATGAGTAGCTGAAATTGAGTGGGGTGAATGTTGAACTAGCCGACATTGTTAAAGGACCCTCACCTACTACCATGTGTGGTAATGTGAACGAGACCGTTTGAGAAGCTGGAAGAATGTTTCCAGTCAATCCGGTAGGATTAATTAAAATATAATTCGATGCATTGGCTCCACTTAGGGTGCAAGTAGCGGTAACTGAAATACCATTTGCAACATTGGGGTCTGCAAATGTTCCTGTACCAACCAAAGCAACAACGTCACTATTGATGACACCTACCAAAGTTCCTGTAATGGTTGCAACTGAATTTCCGTTGTATATTTTGTCTGTGACAGCGGGGTTCGCTAAGGTTAATGCGGCAGGATTAACCACAATGGTTTGCTGAACGTTATTGGCTGGATTGTAATTTACGCCATCGCCAGGTTGAGAAGCAGTTATGGTTGCTGTACCTGCACCAACAATAAATAATGTGTTCCCAGAAACTGTTGCAACGTTTGTATTCGAAGAAGCATAGGCTACAGTTAACCCAGAAGTGGCTGTGCCATTTAAGGTAATTGGGGCTACGCCGTATGTAACTGGACTAGTAAGTGTAAAAGAAATTGTTTGCGATTGTAAAGCAGGCGCATCTACGGTATTCACCGGATCTAACGGAACCAAAATATTAGCTAAACCCGTTGTACTAACCGTAATGTTACCGGTGTAAGTACCTGTAAGAGCCGTTTGATTGATGCGCACATAAATAATTTGACCTGACAATGTTCCTCCGGTTGGAGTAATTGAAATCGATGAAGCATAATTTGCTCCGTCAGACGAAACTTCAAAATTGGTTGGAGCGGCAACTGTAACGTTACCTATGATATTTGTTCCATCCAATTGAAAAGCGGTCGGCGAAGAAGGTGTACCTTGATTGGTATATAGAGAAGTTAGGGTACCGGTTGCTGTTAAGGTTGGATTCACGAAAGTTCCTACCAATTTGATATCGTCAAGACGCGCTGCAACTGTTCCAGATTTCACAAATCGGATTTGAAGATCATTTACTTGTGCAGCTGCAGGCAAGGTCACACCAGAAATGAGATACCAACCAGTAGTTGCGTTAGTCGCTTGGGGAAATGTAAAAGGAACACTTACCCATCCCGCACCAGAATTGTATTCCAAAACCAGTGAGGGTAATGCAGTTGCAGACTCTTTTCGGTAACCGAAACTCAATGACATACCGGTATAGTTCGCAACATCAATATTTCCAATTCCGAATCCATAAGATCCACTTGTTCCCGTAAACCACACGTTTCCGGTTCCCGATGCACCTGTATATCCGGCCGAAAAACTCGTTGATCTCAAATCTGCAGAATTGGCAGCACCACCATTTGAGAAAACTAGACTTGCTGTGTTGGTCCAGCCAGACCACCCTGAAATAGCAGTGGTTGTCGAAATAGCACCAATGGATTCATTAAATACAGTTGTTTGCGCTGTTGCGTTGAAGGTGGCCAGCAAGATTACGAGCATGACCACGAGCTTTGATAGCAAAGATTTCATTTATTTAGGTTTTAGCGATACAAAAATACTTGGAATGAGTCAAAACACTCATTTCCAATGTTAACAATATTTGAACGATTTGTCAACTACAAAACCGACATGGCAGAAGTCAACTTCGTAATTTGCTCTCCCAACACCCTCAACTTATCGGCCTCTTCTTGCGCTTCACTTTCAGCTTCTTTTTTCTTTTTCTCCAATTCTGAAACCGTCTTTTCGGCTTCACGAACTTTATCTTGAGCCTTATCTTCTTGATTCTTGAACTCCCTTACCTTATCCTTTTGACTACTCACCTTGTCTTTCGCACTTCGCTTCTTCAACTCCAATTTCTCTATCGCCTTTTGTATATCTGTGAGCTCATTGTTGATTTTTGCTTCCTCCTTGATTGCCTTTTTCATTTTCCTTCCCTCGCCATCGCCATTTGCTATCAATTCTGCCTTACGTTCATTTACTTCACGCAACAGCTTTTCATTCTCTTCTTTTTCCTTCTCTACCGGCTTTATTTCGTCTTCAATACTTTGAACTACCTTCTCCAGGTCACTTAATACGACCTCTTGCTCCTGACGTTTTTTTTCTTGCTCTTTAACGTCTTGATTTTTTTGATCTATTGTTTTTTGTGCGTCTACAATCTTTGCATTTTGCTTCTCAATGGACTCCTTCAACTTGGTCACCGTTCCGTTGGTCATGCTGTAATCTTTTTGAACTTTATCCAATAATTCTTGATAGCGATCTTTCAAATATGCGGTGTAGAGTATTTGAAGCTCTGACTTTAACTTCACCCATGGTTCATCTGTTAATGCAAACACTTTCTTGGTTTGGTCCAATCTCAACTGAATAAGCAGTAATTCCTTGCCACTTTCCTTTTTTGTGTCGAATAAAAACTGAACTTTTTCTGAAGAAATGGAACTGAAAACAAGTGGATCACTTGCCCAACCCGTTTTGGTTCTCGACATGCTCAACCCCTTGGTGTCTTTCCAAGCATTCTTGACATATTTCAAAAACCAATCGGCATCATCCACTACAGTCACTTCAAGAGCGGGTTGATTGTCTAATGTAGCATCACGCGAAATGAATTTTTGTGGCACAAGAAACACTTCTTCTGAGGTGCGCAATTGGGAAATTCCAACTAAAAATAAACAACTAAAAAAAGCAGTAATTACATATTTCATTTTAGATTCTTTTTCATTACAAAATCATTCATCCAATACCCACCACCTATATCAAAATC
>JBJTWB010000081.1:0-9093 GCA_046081505.1 Bacteroidota bacterium
TACCTCGATGATATTAACATTTCCGGAGTAGACACTTTGGGAAATTTTATTGAAATTATTGAATCAGAATTGAATGTGAATCTTTATCCCAATCCAACTTCAAACCAAACCACCTTGGAGATTTCTACAGAGAGCCATAGAAAAACCAACGTGCGTTTGTACAATGCGGCAGGGCAATTGGTGCAAACTCCGTTTACCGGTTATTTGTCGATTGGAACTCATCAGATTTCCATCACCCCGCCAAGTGCTGGATTCTATTTTGTAGAGGTGCAGAGCGGAAATCAATTAATTAGGAAAAAACTGATTGTGCACTAGGAGTACAATGGTTTGTAAGTACTGAACAAAACTTGCCTGGTCTTGTTTACATTTGTATATCATGACATACCAAGCAGGCCCCTTACTTTCTCTTATTGATCAACCCATTGCACTCAGAGAAAAAATTTCTGAAGATCAATTGCAGCAAGTTTGTCAAGAGCTGCGTCAGTACATTGTAGATATTGTCTCTGAAAAAGGTGGCCACTTTGGGGCTAGCTTAGGAGTAGTTGAAATGACCGTTGCATTGCATTATGTCTTCAACACACCTTATGATCAGCTGATATGGGACGTGGGTCACCAGGCCTACGGACACAAAATTTTAACAGGAAGACGCGATGATTTCCACACGCAGAGAAAGTACAAGGGTTTAAGTGGGTTCCCGAAGCGCAGCGAAAGCGAATATGATACGTTTGGTGTAGGTCACAGTTCCACTTCTATTTCTGCTGCTGTTGGAATGGCTGTGGCTTCAAAAATTAAAAAAGAAGAAGACAGGCAAGTCATTGCCGTGATTGGTGATGGTGCCATGACCGCGGGCTTAGCCTTTGAAGGGTTGAATCATGGATCAACTGCAGATTGCAATGTACTGGTGGTATTGAATGACAATTGCATGAGCATTGACCCCAATGTAGGTGCCTTAAAAGAATATTTGACCGATATTACAACGTCTCATACCTACAACAAGGTGAAGGACGAAGTATGGAATTTACTTGGTAAAATCTCGAAATTTGGTCCGAATGCTCAAGCTGTTGCTCACAAGATTTCTGAATCTTTGAAAAGCACTTTAATTCATGAGAGTAACTATTTTGAATCTCTCAAGTGGCGCTATTTTGGTCCAATTGATGGCCATGACGTGGATTATATGGTGAAGGTTATGCGGGATTTGAAAGACATTCCTGGTCCGAAAATTTTGCATTGCGTTACCAAGAAAGGAAAAGGATATGAACCTGCTGAAAAAGGTTCTCCTACTAAATGGCATGCACCAGGACTATTCAATAAAGATACGGGAGAGATCATCAAAATCACTCCCAAAAGCCCACAGCCCCCGCTTTATCAGGATGTGTTCGGACATACCATCATTGAACTCGCAGAGAAAAATGAAAAGGTAGTTGGTGTAACGCCTGCCATGCCCACAGGATGCTCGTTGAAATTCATGATGGAAGCCATGCCACATCGCGCATTCGACGTTGGAATTGCTGAGCAGCACGCTGTTACTTTTAGTGCTGGTATGGCTACTCAAGGCTTGGTTCCTTTTTGTAATATATACTCTAGCTTCATGCAGCGTGCGTTTGACCAAGTCATACATGATGTTGCGCTTCAGAATTTAAATGTAGTTTTTTGTTTAGATCGTGGTGGTTTAGTTGGAGCCGATGGGCCTACGCACCACGGTGCATATGACATTGCATACATGCGTTGCATTCCGAACATGGTGGTTTCTTCACCCATGAACGAAGAAGAATTGCGCAACCTCATGTATACTTCTCAGTTGGAAAATCAAGGACCGTTCTCTATTCGTTATCCGCGTGGGAATGGTGTTTTAATTGATTGGAAAACACCGTTAAAAGAAATTCAAATTGGTCAAGGAAGAAGAGTGAAATCAGGAAATGATGTTGCCTTTTTAACACTTGGCCCCATTGGAAACTATGCGTTGAAAGCATGTAGTGATTTAGAAGAACAAGGCGTAAGCGCTGCACTGTATGACATGCGTTTCGTGAAGCCGCTAGACGAAGTTTTGTTGCATGAAGTATTCGGCAAATTCAAGCACGTTATTACTGTGGAAGACGGTTGTATACAGGGAGGAATGGGAAGTGCAATCATTGAGTTTATGGCTGATCATGGATATACATCTCAAGTTAAACGATTGGGTATACCTGATGAGTACATTGAGCACGGAACCCAAGATGAGCTGTATGCCGAATGTGGATTCGATGTAGCTGCAATGGTTCGTTCAGCTTTGGAAATGTGTCAAACCTCAAGCAAGCAACTGCTCGGCGCTTCTTAGAAATCCTTTCCTTCATTTTTTGATAAAATGTGATTCATTGCTTACTTTTGACTGATGTGTCAAAGGTTACTTTTTCTCCTATTGCTGTTATTTGTTGTACAAGTCCATGGACAGAACATTTCATTGGCCATTTTTGATGAAATTTCTAGAGAACCTTTGCCCGGCGTTGCAGTTCTTACCCCGCAGCAAGATAAATGGATTGCTATTGGAATCACTGATTTATCAGGTAATGTAACGTTTTCAGAGTCGGCCTGCGCTGGTATCATTCATTTGAAGCATCTTGGTCATGCAGATACCACCTTTCGTTGTGCCTCCCTTCTATCTGGAAAATTGACTCCTGTTTTTCTGAAAATAGCAGTCAATTCAATCGGTAATGTAGTTATTGGGTCATCTAAATACCTGCAGCCTTTAGAATTCCAAACCGTTAGTTTAGATGTCATCAAGGCTGATGAGATGATTAAACGAATAACACCCGATTTAGCCAAGGCGGCAGAGCGCATTCCTGGGTTAACCATCATAGACGGACAGGCGAGTATACGTGGTGGAAGCGGATACGCATATGGCGCAGGCACGCGTGTGCTGCTTGTTGTAGACAATCAACCGCTCATTACGGCAGATCGGAATGACATTAAATGGAATTATGTTCCTCTTGAACTTGCAGAACAAGTTGAAGTCATAAAAGGTGCTAGTTCAGTGCAATTTGGAAGTGCTGCACTGAATGGCATCATTCACGTTCGTACGGCCTACCCCAGCAAACACCCTGAAACTTTTGTATCCTCTTTTGCAACCGCCTACGATACGCCGAAAAATCCACTCCAAAAATGGTGGACAGACGCAAGTAGGCCCTATCAGAGTGGTATTCAATTCAGACACAAAGAGCGCCTAAAAAATGGGTTTGATTTGGTTTTAGGTGGAAATGTTTTACGTAGCCGCGGATGGTTGAACGGTGAATATGAAAGTAGGGAGCGACTTACTTTTAGAACGCGAAAAATATGGAAAGACGGACGAAAAAGTGCCGGAATAGATGGAAATTTAATGCACCAAAAGGCCGGATTCTTTTTCCTATGGAAGAATGACACAACAGATGCATTGATCCCATTTAGCGATGGAACCACCATTGACATGAATGATTTTTGGGCCAACATAGATCCTTGGTATACCGTTTATGACAAGCACAGCAACAAACACGTGTTGCGTGGTAGATATTATTACACCCTGCAAGTTGGCGGAAAGGATTGGAGCCCCGCTACACATCTCATGAGTGCCGAATATCAATTTCAAAAGAATTTTAAAAATAAAGGCGTCTTAGTTGCAGGTTTCACTGGCAATCAGTTTTTTTTCGAAGACAGTGTACTGGGCGGCATGCACAATGGAAATATGGGGGGCGCCTATGTGCAGTTCGATCAACCCTATAAAAAATGGCAGCTCAGTGTTGGGCTTCGCGAAGAATTATTCCGAATAGATCAACTGATAGCTACAAGTATTCCTGTGGGTAGAGCGGGTGTCAATTATCAAGCAGGAAAAAATACATTTATTCGCTCATCTTTCGGACAAGGGTTTCGCTTTCCATCACCTGCAGAACGATTTGTTAAGACCAATCTCGATGTGATATACATTTACCCGAATCCTGAACTTCGTCCGGAAAAAGGGTGGGGCGCAGAATTGGGTGTCAAACAACGCATACAAATAGCCAATTGGAAAGGGTATGTAGATGGATGTCTTTTTCTAACCCGATATACAGATCTTTTGGAATTCTCATTTGGAATTTGGGATACCGTAAACCAAACCATTGGAAACGCTTTCGGGAGAGGATTCAAGAGCATCAATATCACCCAAGCTCAAATTGGAGGATTAGAGCTTTCTATCAGTGGTGATAGTGATTTAGGAAATTGGCGTATGACCACAAATGGCGGTTATACCTACATTGCTCCCATTGACTTAAACCGTGCTCCTGATTTAAAAGGAGTTTTACCTTTTGCCCAATATGCTATACAATCCTTCAATTCCGATGAAAGTTATGATGGAAGTCCTGTATTGAAATACAGATACCGTCACATGGCGAAGTTTAACATTGATTTTGATTCTCCAATGGGCATCACCTTTGGCGGAGGCATTCGAGGCTACAGTTTTATGGAACAAGTTGATTCCATTTTTGAACTCTTCGTGCCCAATTTAATCGACTACCGCATCAATAACCACGGCCCATCTTTCCTCATTGATGCTCGTTTTGGATATGTTAAGGGTCCTCACCGCTTCACAATTCAGATTACCAATGTAACCAATACGTTTGTAACCATTCGACCTGCAAAACCTGAGGCACCGCGTGGCTTTATGTTTCAATATGCATTTAACCTGCAGTCGAACGGAAGAAGTAACATTCGGAAAAATCCCACTCGATCTGGTTTTAAACGATTCTTTCCCTAAGTCGAAAAGCAACTATGTTTTTAGAAAACACCATTAATAGAGGAAGAAGTGCCGGTTGGATTGAAGTGGTTTGTGGATCTATGTTCTCGGGGAAAACAGAGGAATTGATACGTCGTTTGCGAAGAGCCGAGTTCGCAAAAATGAAAGTTGAAATTTTCAAACCTAAATTAGATATACGATATAGCGATGAAGAGGTTGTAAGCCACAATGAAACAACCATTCGTTCCACTCCAGTTGAACATTCTTCTCAGATCTTACTTCTAGCCTCTGATGCGGAGGTGATTGGAATTGATGAAGCTCAGTTTTTCGATGATGGCTTACCGGAAGTATGCAATCAGTTGGCAAACATGGGTGTTCGGGTCATTGTTGCAGGACTTGACATGGATTATACGGGAAAACCTTTCGGACCCATGCCGCATATTCTTGCCATTGCAGAGTATGTGACCAAAGTTCATGCGATCTGCGTTGAAACAGGACAATTAGCGCATTATTCGCATCGCATTATCGAAGGAGATAAACAAGTTCAATTGGGAGAGAAAGAATCATATGTTCCACTCTCACGTGCTGCGTTTGTGAAAAAGAAGAAATAAAAAAAGGCCTTCGCAACGAAGGCCTTTTTTATACTTCCTATTTTACTTCATAAAAGTATAACCGATACCAACAGACAAAACATTGTTCTTATAGGTATTAGATACCGCGCTGTCATCCATAATGTTGGCTAAACCAAGGCCATAATTCAAACGAATTGAAAGACTTTCACTTACATTCAACCCCGCACCAATATTCAATCCGAAATCGCTCTTCGACCAACCTGTAGCATCGTTGTCTGAATCTTCAGCCGTTGTGGTTGTATTGGTCGTATAATCTAAAGTTGTAGATTTTGATTTATTCGATACACCCATTAATAATCCTAAATATGGACCCGCTTGAATGGTAATTAAATCGCCAACACGGTAGCCAATATTAATTGGAATCTCAAGGTAATTCAATGAAGATGATCCCTCAGTATCAACTTTGAATAAGCCTGGAAATTCTACTGTTGCTGAAGAACTATAGCCTTTGGTAGAATAATTCAAACCGGCACCAACATAAAGATTATCATTGATGTCCTTTGTAGCATTGGCTCCAATGTAAAATCCAAGTTTTGAGTCAATAACATCTGACGCGTCTGGCTCATCTGTTCCAAGGGTAGCGTAATTCAAACCAGCTTGCCCGGAGATGCTCAATTGCGCTTGTGTAGTTGCATTTATTCCCAATAAAGCAACCAAAGAAAACAATAATATTTTTTTCATGGTATTATATTTTAATGAAATCTACAATTACTAATTTGTTCTGAAATAGGAATAGCTTAGATTATTAAACACGTTCAAGTTCATAATTACATAAAAAAAGGCCTCCGCAACGAAGGCCTTTTTCAATCAAAGTTGATCTGAATTATTTCGCAATCAAGTGAACCTCATCAGTAGTTCCTGACGTAGTGTCTTCGAACCACATTTCAGAGTTTGTTAAACGTAAGATTCTTACATTTGAAGCATCTCCTTGGCTGTCTGTGATGGTTAGATCTGCATTATCATTAGTCAAAGCCCAAGTGCCTGTTTCAGTTTCAGTAAAAGTTTGACCTAAAAACGTATAAGACACCGTGCTTGAGTAACCCCCATCTTTGGTGAATTCAATGGTAACTGTTGTGCCATCAGCCAAGAAATCTGATGTAATGTCAACACCATTTTCATAATATTTCTCAATGGTCCAAGTCCCTGCAACACGGGCCTCTTTTGAAAGCAGAGAAAATCCAGGACCATCTTCATATTTTCCGCAACCTGCGAAAATAAACATTGCTGCCACAGCAAATAATAAACTTAATTTTTTCATAGGATTATAATTTAGACCTCAAAGATATTGACGAAACCAATTGAATTCCTTCGTGCATATCAATTTTTCGTTAAATCGAAAGCCAATTCAAAAACTTTTGAAATTCCTGAAGCGTCTGTTCCCCCTGCGGTAGCAAAAAAAGCTTGACCGCCACCACCACCTTTTATCTCTTTCGACCATTCTTTAACCAAACTTCCTGCACTCCACTTTCTTTCATTCACCAACGAATCGCTCAAAGCCACAGCAATGGTTGGCTTACCATTTTGATTGGAAGCCAAACAAATGAATGCATTCGTAACTTCTGCTTTCAATTGAAAACATATGTCCTTCATGGCATTGTTATCAATATTCACTTCGGCAACAAGCACATTTAAGTCTCCACGTAATTCAAATTGCTGTACAAGTTCTTTCTTCACTTGCATGGCCTGCATGTGCTTCAACTGATCCAATTCCTTTTCAGTGTGTGCAAGTCTATGCAACAAATCTTCAATGGCTTTGGTAATGTTCTTGTTTTTAAGTAGAACACGGGCTTGCTCCAATTCTGCCTTTTCCATTGCCATTTTGTGCTCCACTGCGTCGGCAGTAATGGCCTCAATTCTGCGAATACCTGCGGCAACGGCGGCCTCGGAAGAAATTTGAAAAGCGCGAATATCACTTGTTTTTTGAACGTGCGTTCCTCCGCATAACTCCACACTACTTCCAAATTGAATAACCCGAACAGTAGATCCGTATTTTTCTCCAAACAGCATCATAGCACCTTGCGCCTTGGCCTCGTCCATGGTTGCATTTCTATTTTCCACCAATGGCAAAGCTGCACGAATGCGTGTATTTACAAGTTGCTCCACTTGTTTCAATTCTTCATCTGTAACCTTTGCGAAATGAGAAAAGTCGAAACGTAAATACTCTGAATTCACCAAAGAACCCTTTTGTTCCACATGTGTACCTAGTACTTCGCGCAGCGCCTCATGCAACAAATGCGTAACGCTGTGATTGCACTGTGAGCGTTCACGCTTCTCGCGATCTACAACCGCGGTGAATGTTGCGCTCACATTCTCGGGCAGTAGTTCAACGAAATGAACGCTGAGGTTGTTTTCTTTCTTCGTATCAATAACCACTACACTTTCGTTGATGGTTTTTAAGACTCCGGTGTCTCCCACTTGTCCGCCACCTTCGGCAAAGAAAGGCGTGTTGCTCAGTACCAATTGAAAACTCTCTTTTCCCTTCGCCTTAATTTTTCTGTATTTGAGAATTTTCGTTTCACATTCCAGTGAATCGTATCCAACAAATGAAGATTCTCCGGCTTCCAATTCAACCCAATCATCTGTTTCTAATTTCGTTGCATTTCTGCTTCTCTCTTTTTGTTTTTCCAACTCTTCTTCAAAGCCTTTTGAGTCAACACCAACTCCTTTTTCTGAAGCAATTAAAGATGTTAAATCGAAAGGAAATCCAAACGTATCATACAATTCGAAAACTGTCTTTCCATCTAAAACTGAAACTCCCTTGCTCAGATGTTCATCTAACAATTGAATGCCTTTATCTAAGGTTCGCAGGAAGCTCTCTTCTTCTTCCCGAATTACCCGCTTCACCAAATCTTTGTTCGACACTATTTCTGGAAAAAATGCGCCCATTTCCTGAACCAATACATCAACCAATTCAAAAATAAATGCTTCTTTACGATTCAAGAAACTGTATCCGTACCGAATGGCTCTGCGCAGGATTCGGCGAATGACATACCCAGCTCCACTACTTGCTGGTAACTGACCGTCTGCAATGGTGAAAGCAACAGCGCGCACGTGATCAGCAATAACACGAATGGCAACGTCTTGTTTCGAGTCACTGCGTGTATATGCCACACCCGAAATAGTTGAGATTTGTTCAATGATTGGCGTGAAAACATCTGTGTCGTAGTTAGATGTTTTTCCTTGCAAAGCCACACAGAGTCTCTCAAAACCCATTCCGGTATCAACATGTTTATTTGGTAAAGGTTCCAAATCGCCATTTGCTTTTCTGTTGAACTGCATGAATACGTTGTTCCAAATTTCAATCACTTGCGGATGACTCTCGTTCACCAAGGTTTTTCCATCAACAGCCTCACGTTCGGCATCTGTTCTTAAATCGAAATGAATTTCGCTGCATGGTCCACATGGACCTGTTTCGCCCATTTCCCAGAAATTATCTTTCTTATTTCCCCGAAGAATTCGGTCCTCAGGAATGCATAACTTCCATATATCAAAAGCTTCTTGATCGAATTCCAATCCCTCTTTTTCATCTCCTTCAAACACGGTCACATACAAACGATCTTTTGGAAGTTTATATACCTCTGTGAGAAGTTCCCATGCCCAAGTAATAGCGTCTTGCTTGAAATAATCACCGAACGACCAATTACCCAACATTTCAAACATGGTGTGATGGTATGTATCAACCCCTACTTCTTCCAAGTCATTGTGTTTTCCACTTACACGCAGACATTTTTGTGAGTTGGCAAT
>JBJTWB010000082.1:0-5745 GCA_046081505.1 Bacteroidota bacterium
TAATTAGAAACTCTCCTTTTTCATTCGATATACATCCGAATTGAGAGTTCTCTAAACGAACGGTAGCTCCAAAAATGGGTTGTTGATTTTTTTTGTCGATTACAATTCCAGAAACACTTCCGTTTTGTGAGAAGGCTTGTACACCGCAGAGCAGCAAGAGAAATAAGACTATTTTATTCATTCAATTTAACTAACTGCGTATGAAACAAGCTAGTGGGCCATATGTTTAACGAACCAATTATAGTTTTGGGAATACACCGGGTTTGCATTCATGCATGATGGTGTATACTTTCTCTACAATATCATCTACAGACGGTTTGCTGAAATAATCTCCATCTGTTGAATACGCAGGTAAATGTTCTTTTGATGCTAATGTCTCGGGTTGAGCGTCTAAATGTTGGAAAGCACCTTGTTTGTTCAGAATGTGATCCAAAAGGTAAGCTGAAGCTCCGCCGGGTACATCTTCATCTACAATGAGTAATCGGTTGGTTTTTTTAACCGAATTCGCACAAACATGAGTGGTGTCAAAAGGCAAAAGGGTTTGTGCGTCAACAATTTCGGCATGTATTCCAAGGGTGGAAAGTTCTTCGGCAGCTTGCATGCATAAGTGCAAAGTTGAACCATAGGATACAACAGTAATGTCTGTGCCTTCCTTGATAACTTCTGCAACTCCTATTGGAACAACATATTGACCCAAATTACTTGGCATTTGCTCTTTTTTACGGTATCCATTGAGACACTCAACTACAATTGCAGGATCATTCCCTTGTAACAGGTTGTTGTACATTCCAGCCGCTTGTGTCATGTTTCTTGGCACACAGACATGCATTCCACGAACACTGTGAATGATTGCTCCCATGGGACTTCCGCTATGCCAAATACCCTCTAAACGGTGACCACGTGTGGAAATAATAGCGGGTGCCATTTGTCCACCGGCGGTTCTATACCGCACCGTTGCTAAATCATCGCGCATAATTTGCAATGCGTAATAGATGTAATCTAAGTACTGGATTTCTGCAACAGGTCGAAGGCCACGCATAGCAAGCCCAATGGCTTGACCAACAATAGTAGCTTCTCGAATTCCGGTATCACTTACACGAAGCTCACCATGTCTTTCTTGAAGTCCTTCGCATGTTTGATTCACGCCACCAATTTTTCCTACATCCTCACCAAAAATGAGTACTTCAGGTATTTCAGTTAATTTTTGATCCCAGAAGTCGCGAAGAATTATTCGACCATCTACCCATTCGCATGACTCGTTTATTTGTGGCGCAATATGAAGTGAATGATTGGCTTGACCATCCATGAGATGCGAACTGTAGGCGTAGTTCATTTTACGCTGTGCCCCTGCGTACCAATTTTTCAATTGTGTTAATGCGGCGCTTTCTTGACCACGACATGTGCGAATGGTTTTACGCACAGCATTGAAAATATCTTTTCTTATTTCCGCGCTTTGAATTTCATTCAACACACCGGTCGATGCAAGCTGATTGTGAGCTGCTCCAACTTCATTGATGAGCGCTAAAGCTTCTTTTTTATCGGTTTGAATGAGCTCTACAAACTCTTCCCAAGCTTGTTTTTGTTCATTTCGAACTTGAACCTTCGCTTTGTTTCTTAACTCGTCAAGTTCATCTTGATTCGCCATTCCTTTTTCAATAATGAATTCGGAAAACTTGACAAGACAGTCAGCAGTTTCATACCAAGAAAGCAGATCTTTCGATTTATATCGCTCATGTGACCCGCTTGTGCTATGGCCTTGGGGCTGTGTAATTTCATCGACGTGAATTAACACAGGTTGATGATTTTCTCTGGCATGACGAACGGCTTTGTCAAAGGTGATCTGAAGGTTGGCATAATCCCAGCCTTTCACACGAAATATCTTAATACCTCCTTGACCAGGTTCACCCTCCATTCCGCTGAGTGAATCAGAAATACTTTCTTTTGCGGTTTGATATTTTTTGGGAACAGAAATTCCCCATCCGTTATCCCAAACACACATACACATGGGAACACCCAGAACAGCGGCGGCATTCATGGTTTCCCAGAATAATCCCTCTGAAGTGCTGGAATCGCCTATTGTGCCAAAAGCAACCTCATTTCCTTTATTTGAAAAATTGGTTTTGTGATGAAGTTTTTCGTTTTGCTTGTATAACTTAGATGCTTGGGCAAGGCCCAGCAATCTCGGCATTTGTCCGCCTGTTGGAGAAATATCAGAAGAAGAATTTTTATGCTCCATGATATTTTTCCATTTTCCTTCCCCATCTATAAAACGAGTTGAGAAATGACCACCCATTTGTCTTCCTCCCGAAGAAGGTTCTTTATTGACATCAGTATGGGCATAGAGACCAGCAAAATATTGTTTTATTGTAAGTTCGCCAATGGCCATCATAAATGTTTGGTCGCGGTAATACCCACTTCGCCAATCGCCATTTTTGAACTGCCTCGCCATTGCAATTTGAGCCAATTCCTTTCCATCTCCGAAAATCCCGAATTTGGCTTTTCCCGTTAAAACTTCTTTCCTTCCCAACAGTGATGCTTCTCGGCTGAGACAAGCAAGAAAATAGTCATCGAGCAATATTTTTTTTGCGGTTTCATTTACCGCTCCTTTTGAGGTAACTGACATGTTGCAAAGATACGAAATGAAAGCACTCACAAGCGGTTGTTCAAACTTCCATTTAGAGGCTACTCATTTTCGAGTTAGTTCCATTTCTTTTGTAGTATGAGAACTTACGTATGCGGGCTATTGATGGTATTGCTGACTGGTTTGACCTTCGGTCAGAGGAAGGCAAGTTTAAGCAGTTTGTTTTATGAAAGAACAGACTATTTACCGAAGGGAATTACCCTTGCAATTGGTCCTACTTTAACATACAGTACGCGGTGGAATAGAGAAGATGAACTGTTCGCACCGGCTTATGTGAATGGCACCTTTTCAACGCGTCCGCGCGTGGGTTGGAATGCTTCTTTAGCGAAGTATTGGATAAATCAACGTCTCTTGTTTTTTAATCGAATAGATCTTGGTGTTCAATACAAAAGATTCAACGGGTCTGAGTTATTTGAAGGTGTAGATGCTTGGGGTGGTTCCATTTCTGAAAAACGAATATTTCACGAAAACAGAGCGGGGTTATATCTTTCAGGTTCGAACATAATGGGCTTTAAAAAATACAATTGGTTGCAAACAAAATTGGGAGCTGGAATTGATTATGCCTACAAGCGATCTACAGAGGGAGAATTTTATAATTTGCCTCGAAATTATTCAGAGCCATGGAGAGCGGGTGTTTTTGTGGGTGTAGGAGTTGGAAGACAAATCAGCGATGGTCTTTTTGCCACAGTTGAAATGGATGCTCCTCTGTTTCAGTTTTATCCCGGAGTTTTTGTAGATCAGCGCATGCATTATTTCCACTCGCATTATTATCCCATTCAAATGAAGGTTTCGTTGATGTGGGGAAAGCACAAGCCGAAAAGAACTTGCGATGATGTGAACAAAGGGCCTGAAAATGTGTCTAAAGAAGACCCTGGAAAACATCAAGGAAATGATTTGTTTGGTCCAGACATGAGAAAATCAAAGAAGAAGAAAAAGAAAAGGAAATAAGCTAGTTGAACTACTTACATTTGTAGCGTGTCGGTGTTAAAGGAAATACAAGAGCCCGTTAAGGGTGAAATGGCGCAATTTGAGCGGTATTTCCAAGAGCAAATGCGAAGTGAGCATCGGCTTTTGGATAAGGTAACGCAGTACATCATAAAGCGAAAAGGAAAGCAAATGAGACCTCTGTTTGTTTTTCTTTCGGCCAAGGTTTTCTCAAAACCGGAAGAGCCAACATATGTGGCAGCCACCATGATTGAGCTATTGCACACTGCAACATTGGTGCATGATGATGTTGTAGACGACTCTCAAATGCGCCGAGGGTTTTTCAGTATCAATGCTCTTTGGAAAAATAAAATTGCCGTTTTAGTTGGCGATTATTTGTTGTCTCAAGGACTTTCACTTAGCGTAAAGACGAATCAGTTCAAACTGCTAGGAATCATGAGTAAGGCGGTGAAGGAAATGAGTGAAGGTGAATTGCTTCAACAGGAAAAATCGAGAAAATTAGATATTACAGAATCTGTTTACTACGAAATTATTCGTCAGAAAACAGCCTCTTTGATAGCCGCTTGTTGCGAAAGTGGAGCGTTGAGCGCCAACGCTTCTGATACAGATGTTCAGAAAATGGCTCGATTTGGTGAGTTGGTTGGAATGGCATTTCAAATTAAAGATGATTTGTTTGATTTTGGAGTTACTTCTGAAATTGGCAAGCCGGTAGGTATAGATATTCAAGAACGTAAAATGACACTGCCTTTGATACACACCTTATCGAAAGTTGAAGCATCAGAACGAAGGGAGCTTTTGAGAATTGTTCGAAAATTCAATACAAACAGAGAGAAAGTGCAATACTTAATGGGAAGAGTTGAGGCGCATGGCGGAATCGCATACGCTTGGAAAAAAATGATTGCATTTCGTGATGAAGCCATTGAAATTCTTGAGTCTTTTCCAGAAACGCAAGCTAGAAATTCACTTCAACTTCTTGTAAACTACACAATAGAAAGAAATAAATAACATGAGAAATTTGCTTCTATTTTTTATTGCTTCACTAATCTTCACATCATGTGATGAGTTAGACAGCGCTACTCCGAAGGAAATTAAAACAATTAACGGATACAAGATTGTAGGTTATTATGAAATTGATGGAACCGACTCTGTTAAAGTGGGCGAACGCACCTTTTATCCCAACAGTGAGAAAGTATATTTAGAATTTAGAATTAAAGATGGAAAGAGACACGGTGAATGCTTGTCCTTTTTTCAAAACGGGACCAGACAAAGCTTGAATACGTATAAAGAGGGAATGCTAAATGGTGACTACCGTGTATGGCATGAAAACGGTGAATTGCAAATTGAAGGTCAGTATGAGAACAATAAAGAGGTGGGTGAATGGGTTTTTTATGATAAAGACGGAAACGTCAAGAAAACCCAAAAATTCAATTAAGTGTCGCGAATCTATTTTATTACTCTTTTATTCTTTTGTCAGTCGGTAACTGCTCAAGTTACTGAAAAATATATTGCTCAATATGCACCATTAGCCAAGGAGCAAATGAAGAAGTATGGTGTGCCTGCAAGTATTACGTTGGCGCAAGGTATTTTGGAAAGTGGAAATGGAAGTAGTGAATTGGCGAAGAAAGCAAACAATCATTTTGGGATTAAATGTCACAACACCTGGGAGGGTGAACGCGTGTATTTTGATGATGATGAAAAAAACGAATGTTTTCGGAAATATCCCAATGTGAGTGATAGCTTCGAAGATCACAGCTTGTTTTTAAAAAAGCCAAGGTATGAAGCGCTCTTTGAATTGAAAATAACGGACTATAAAGGTTGGGCAGAAGGATTGAAAAAATGCGGATATGCAACAAGTCCTACTTATGCTACACAGCTCATTCAACTCATTGAGAAATATGGTTTGGATCAGTATGATTTGGAAACTTCGGGGCAGCAGGCATCGCTGAACTATTTCATTAGTGAGAATAGAATAAAATATGTTAAGGCATTGAAAGGTGAGAGTGTTGAAGAATTGACAAAAAGAACTCAGATTGGAAAAAAACGCCTTGCAAAGTATAATGATTGGCCAGAATTAATGGTTTTGGAGGAAGGTGAAATCATTTATCTTCAACCGAAGAGAAATAAGGCAAGTATTGCAAGCTATAAAGTGAAAAAAGGAG
>JBJTWB010000083.1:0-3720 GCA_046081505.1 Bacteroidota bacterium
CCAAGAATAACATTATGAATGCATTTCTGCGTCTGCTCTTTGTCAGCGTGCTCATCACAACCGGAATTTATACCTCCGCTCAAGAAAGAGAGTATCCGCGTAAATTCAATTTAGCCAAGGAAAAAGGAAGAACGAAGCACACAGTGAAAGGCGGCATAGTTAATTTGAATCTCCCCTTTTTTGAAGATTTTTCATCGAATACTTGGAATTGGGCCGATGACAATGTGTATGTCAATGCACATTTCCCAATGAATCCACCAACCATTGGCGTTGCAACGTTCGACGGATTAAACGCACTTGGATACGCGTATGATTTTGAAGACCCTTATGCCTATGGCGCAGCAGACACACTGACAAGCCTTGGTTTTAATCTCGGAACGTTCAACACAAACTCAAACGTTTATCTCAGTTTTTTTTACGAAGCGGGTGGACTTGGTAATGCCCCTGAACTTGAAGATAGTTTAATACTAGAATTTTATTCACCCTTCGGAGCGGGGCAGTGGACACAAGTATGGAGCAGCAACGGCACTGAACCCATTGATAACTTCAACCAAGTTTTCATTCCAGTGAATGAACCCATTTATCTCTTAGACGGATTCAAATTTCGCTTTGTAAATTTCGCAACCTTATCTGGTGAATATGATTTGTGGCACTTAGACTACATTTCTCTCGATTCGAATGTAGACCCATCCAATGTTGTATTTGATGAAGTGTCACAGCAATATAATTACCATACCTTGTTGAACGAATATTCAGCAATGCCGTGGTCGCATTTCAAATCGAACCCGAGTTCCTTCATGGCTTCAAGTTTTCCTGCCAAGCAGCGCAATCTTGGAAACGATGAAAATATTGTAACCGGCTTTAGCATTACCAACTTCCTCAACAACACGCAAGCATTTAATGCAGTTGATTTAAATACGGCCCTCAACGCAAATTCAAGTTTCACTCGAAATTTATCACTCTCAGGTTATATTTATCCAACTACCCCAGAACCAACATCAGGTTTTGTGGATTTCACAGTTAGGACGTTCATTAACCCTACCGACGCTCACCTTGAGAATGATACCGCAGCATTTATACAGCATTTTCACAACTATTATGCTTATGATGATGGAAGTTCAGAGAAAGCGTATGCTGTTTCTGCGAGTGGTGCGAATGTGGCAATGAAATTCCGGTCAGAGATTGTCGACACCTTATTAGGAATATATGTGCATTGGATTCCTTTTGGTTTTGACGTTTCCAACCAAACCTTTTTACTTCGTGCATGGAATGATGGCGGAAGTCAACCAGGTTCTGAGATCGGTGAAAATTACACGTATCAATATCCACATTACTGGCAAGATGGATACAACACCTGGACCTATTACGCTTATGATTCACCACAAGCGGTTGATGGCAATTTTTATGTTGGTTGGGTTCAAAGTGGAGAAGTTGAACTCCCCGTAGGATTAGATAAAAACACGGATTTCAATCCTACAAAATTATTTTACAATTTGGGATTTGGCACCAATTGGTCATCATCAAGTGTGCAAGGAACTGTGATGATACGTCCGGTTTTGAAAAGTGGAATCGACTCGTGGGTAGGTACAAATGAAATAGCATCTGCGCCGGAAATAGAATCTTTTCCGAATCCAGTTCATTCAGAATTAACTGTAATGGGCTTGTCCTCGAATAAATCTTATATCTTGAGTCTGTATGATTTCAATGGTAGTCTCTTACAATCGAATTATATCACCGGAGCGTCTACAACTCAACTAAACTTGGAAAACGTGTCAGCTGGTCTGTATCTCTTGCGCATACTAGATGGTGATGGCTCATGCAAAACCATAAAAGTGGTAAAACTTTAATGGAAGAAATAGAACAGTTTGACGAGCAAGAAGATGAGTTTTTCGAACATCATCGCATCATCTCTGACAAGGGACAAAAGATTACTCGCATTGACAAACTGCTTGTTGATCGCCTAGAAAAAACTTCGCGAAGCCGCATACAAAATGCCTGTGACAACGGCTATATTCGGGTGAATGGGACACCTGTAAAAAGCAATTACAAAGTAAAACCTTTGGACGTTATTACTGTAGAACTTCCCTACCCTATTCGCGAAGTTGAGCTTACTCCTGAGAACATTCCCATTGAAATCTTATATGAAGATGCAGATGTTGTTGTGCTCATGAAACCAAGTAACATGGTTGTTCATCCCGGACATGGCAATTACTCTGGAACCTTATTAAACGCGCTGGTCTATCATTTTGAACAACTGCCCAAAAACAAAGATGCCCGCCCCGGATTGGTGCATCGTTTAGACAAAAACACAACCGGTGTTATGGTCATTGCTAAAACAGATCAAGCGCTAAACCATCTTGGGAAACAGTTTTTCGATAGAACAATTGAAAGACGCTACGTTGCTTTGGTTTGGGGCGATGTTAAAGAAGACGGAACTGTTATTGGCAACACTGGAAGAAGCCTTCAAAACCGAAAAGTTTTTACCGTTTTCCCGAACGGAGACCATGGCAAACATGCCGTTACACATTACAAAGTTCTGAAACGATTTGGTTACGTTACGTTGGTGGAATGTAAATTAGAAACAGGAAGAACACATCAAATTCGAGTGCACATGAAGCACATTGGTCATACTCTATTTGGAGATTTTGAATATGGGGGCGACAAAATTTTAAAAGGAACAACGTTTTCAAAATACAAGCAATTCGTTCAAAATTGTTTCGACTTACTTCCCAGGCAAGGGCTACACGCCAAGTCACTGGCGTTTACGCATCCTGTTACAGGAGAATGGCTCACTTTTGAAAGCGCTATACCACCTGACATGCAAGCCGTTATTGAAAAATGGACGAATTATGCTGAAAACAGCATGAAAAATGGCGATGTAAATTGAAGTTGCACGTATATTTACGAAACAATTTGCGAGATAAACCAACATGCAATTGGTTCCACTTATGGCAAGAAAACAAGCGAATGCGCTAGCACTGCTGCGCGACCTTTTTTACTCGGAGCGTTATTTCCTTCGAAAAACCATTTTACTTTCATCATTTTCAGGTCTTTTATCTTTGGCTGTCCCTGTAGGCGTCCAGCTTCTATTAACCTTTGTAACTGCACAAGAAATTCGTCCGGGCATGTTTGCTATTCTTGCAATTACACTCTTCCTTGTTTGGCTGAATGGGTATCTACAAATTGCACTCATGAAGGCCGGTGAAGCCGCAGAAGAACGACTGTTCTTTCATTTCTCAGTGGAATATTTAAATCGAATTTTAAACAAATCACAAGCTTCAAACGAACGCAATTTCGCGAAGTATTTCATTGAAATAAGTTCGTTACAAAAGGGTTTTACGAAAGTCCTATTTGACCTTTTGTTCTCAGCATTACAACTGATTTTTGGCATTCTCTTGGTTTCGTTCTACCATCCGTTTTTCGCAGCCTTCGGAATTTTCTTGATGCTCTCATTGTACTTGACTCTTCGCTGGAAATTCAATGATGCATTGGTAACAAATTACCATGAATCTTCTGAAAAGTATAACATGGTTGACTGGCTATCTGTAGGAGAAGTTTTCAGAAAAAAATTAAACAGACCCAACCAGGAATTTGCCAATCAAGCCACCGATCGCATATTGAATCGTTATATCAAAGCAAAAAGATTACACTTTAAACTAATCATTCGAAAACAGCATTTCGAACAAATGACTCAAATCAACAATCACCCCGAGGTGTTGG
>JBJTWB010000084.1:0-12469 GCA_046081505.1 Bacteroidota bacterium
CTTTTCTAGGACGTTCACCCAAATTCTTTTTAGTAAACTCTTCCGCCTTCCTTGCCAATGCCTCAACTTGAGTAGTGCTCTTACCTGAACATAAAACGAAGTAATTTGCCATGGCGCCATCCAATTCCCTCAAATCCATTACCGCAATATCATTGCCTTTTACTTCTTCCAAACCTTCAATAATTGACATCAATAATGCATCATCTCCAGCCTCAACCTTGCTGTTCTTTTTCATAATCTTGCTTTATTCTCCAAATGTAGAATGCATTCCATTAAATTCGTTCTTTCTTCATCGGCAAATTTTCCATGGACACGTTTCAAAATGCACCACACTTTCATCTGCTAGAGGTTGATAGCACTAACAATTATGCATCCAAGCTTTTAAACCTGCCAAATTCACGAAATAAAACTGCCATAACTGCCGATTCACAATTGGCGGGCAAGGGTCAACGTGATAAAACGTGGATTTCCGAACCTGGGAAAAACTTTCAAGGTACTTTCATAATTCAAACTGAACTTGATCCACAACTGATTTTCATGCTCAGTAAATGGGTCGCATGGAACGTAATTCAAATTCTGAAAAAGTATGAAATTACTGAATGTCATATCAAGTGGCCCAATGATATCTATATCGGTGATGCCAAGGTTGGCGGAATTCTGATTGAAAATCAATGGCAAGGGAATAAGCTAATCGCGAGCCTTGTTGGTTTGGGTGTAAATATTTCAAGTGCTCCACCCATTGCCGATAAGAAGGTAACGCATTTAAAGATGCACAGTCACCAAAATGTATCCCCTTCTATTTTTTTTGAAGATTTGAAAAAATCCTTCGACGAATCATGGCATTTATTATCACCAACCAACCTGCATCAACTTCAAACGCTTTATCACAATGCGCTTTGGGGGAATAATGGAGAATTACTTTCTTGGCAATTACCGAATTCACCGGACACGATTACTGGATCAATTTGCGCAGTTCACTCAGACGGGGCTATAGAAATTGAATTCGAAAATAGCGAGCGAAAAAAATACTATCACGGAGAAATTTTCAAAAAATAAATACTATGCATGCATAGTATTTATTATCTTCGACTTAATGAAAGCGGAAGAATCAATTGATTTTCAACTTAGACGAACTTGGACAAGCCTCATGCGTTACTACAATGCAAAAGCAAAAGCAGAGTCAGCAACCGCTGCTATGGCAATGGTATTACTTGCCATTCCGCCCAATGGAATGCCAAGCACACACATAGGTCCAAAAATGGGCAAAGAATCAACAAGTCTTTCACGTATTCTAAACGTCTTAGAGGAACGAGGCATGATTGAAAGAAATCCTGATAAACATGACAAACGAAAATCAATTGTTTTCCTCACCTTAGCGGGAAAGAAACAACGAGACAAATCAAAATCAGAAGTCATTCAAATTAACAAGCTAATAAGTGACGGAATTGGTCAAAAAAAACTACGCTCCTGTTTGAATTCACTTGAGGAGATAAATACCATCTTAGAACAACAAATTCCATGAAAAATTCAAAGTACATTAGACATGTTAGCGTGCTGGGAGCTGGTATCATGGGGAGCCGCATTGCCTGTCATTTCGCTCAATGTGGGATTCCCGTGCTATTGTTAGATAGAAAGAATGTGGAAGGAAATCCCAACTCAATTGTTGAGAAAGCCTTGGAAAATGCACTTAAGTCAAATCCTTCCCCCATTTATGACAAGGCCTTTGCAGACCGAATTACAACTGGTAATTTCGAAGACCATTTCGAACAGATAAAAAATTCTGATTGGATTATTGAAGTCATTGTTGAACAGCTGAATCCAAAGCAAGTGTTATTCGAAAAAGTTGATGCGCATCGAAAGAAAGGAAGTATTGTTAGTTCGAACACTTCAGGTATTCTAATGGAACAGCTGATTCAAAATCGAAGCGACGATTTCAAACTTCATTTTTTAGGAACACATTTTTTTAATCCGCCCAGGTACCTGAAATTATTGGAAGTTATTCCAACCACACATACTGATCCCATAGTACTAGAATTCGTATCCAATTTCGGAGCGAAAGAGTTGGGAAAAGAGACTGTAATCTGTAAAGACAGCCCTGCTTTTATTGCCAATCGCATTGGTGTTTTCAGCATTCAAGCGCTCTTCCACAGCATGGAAAAATTTGGGTTAAGTGTTGAGGAAGTTGATAAGCTTACAGGCACTCTCATTGGCAGGCCCAAATCTGCGACATTCAGAACTTGCGACGTGGTAGGATTAGATACCTTGGCACACGTTGCAACGGGAGTGTTCGATTCATGCAAAAACGATGAGCAACTTGACGTCTTTCAACTTCCCACTTTCATTCGTCACATGCTCGAAAATCAATGGCTTGGAGACAAAACCAAACAAGGATTTTATAAAAAGACAACCAATGAAAAAGGAGAAAAAGAAATCCTCGTCCTTGATTTAAAAACATTGGAATATCGAAGCCAGAATAAAATTAAAATTCCATCATATCAAAGCTCGAAAACCATTGAAAACGTTTCTGAACGCATTCAATTTTTGTATAATGCTAAAGACGTTGCGGGCGAATTTTTCAGATTCAATTTCAATCAGCTCATTGCCTACTCAAGCATGCGAATTGGCGAGATTTCCGAAGACCCTTATTCCGTAGATCGTGCGTTGAAAGCCGGATTCGGATGGGACTTTGGGCCTTTTGAACTTGCGGATCTTATTGGACTTCAAGTCATTGTTGAAAATTTAAAAAAGTCCAAAATACCTTATGCCTCTTGGTTAAATGAATTAACTGATCAAGGCAGTTCAATATATAAAAAAGAATCGCAGTATGTACCCATACATCAGACATATGAATCCATAGAATCGAATCCACAAACTCGAAAATTAGAATCCTATCAGGAGATCATTTGGAAAAACAGTGCTTGCAGCATTCGCAATATTGAAGATGGAATCATTGCACTTTCTTGGAACACCAAAATGAACACCATAGGAGGTGAAGTGCTAGCTGGAATTAACAAAGCCATTGATTTGGCTGAATCGGATTACCGAGGATTAGTCATATACAACAACACGGAACACTTTAGCGCCGGAGCAAATGTTGGAATGATATTCATGTTTGCCGTAGAGCAGGAATATGAAGAGTTAGACATGGCCATTCGTTATTTTCAAAACACGGTAATGCGCATTAGACATTGCAATATACCTGTTGTTGTAGCCCCGCATCAACTTACACTTGGTGGAGCGTGTGAACTTACCATGCATGCCGATGCCGCCGTGGTTCACGCTGAAACATACATGGGATTGGTTGAAATGGGTGTGGGAGTTATACCGGGTGGAGCTGGAACAAAAGAATTCGCGCTACGTGCAAGCGACGAAATGCGTGAAGGTGATCTTCGAACGAATGTTATTCGAAATCGGTTTTTAACCATTGGCCAGGCGAAAGTGGCTACCAGCGCGCATGAAGCCTTTAATTTAGGATACCTTGACCCTAAAAAAGATGAAGTTATTGTAAGTAGAGCTCACCAACTACATAGAGCCAAGGAAGTTTGTCTTCGCATGGCAGATAAAGGTTATTTGCCGCCGAAAAAAAGAAAAGACATTTTAGTTCTTGGCAATGAGGGTTTAGGATTGGTCTATGCTGGCGCGAATACCATGCGCAGCGGAAATTACATCTCTGAACATGACCAATTCATATCTGAAAAACTTGGATTTGTGCTCTGCGGGGGAGATTTATCAACTCCTACAAAGGTGAGTGAAGATTATCTATTGGAACTGGAGCGTAAAACATTTTTAGAGCTTTGCATGCAACGCAAGTCATTGGAAAGAATGCAAAGTTTATTGAAAACAGGAAAAATTTTAAGGAATTAAATCAGATGAAAGCATACATAGTTGGTGGATATAGATCAGCAGTTGGCAAAGCGCCCAAAGGCATGTTCAAGCATTTACGACCTGATGACTTGTCGGCTCAAGTCATTCAGAGACTCATGCAAGATTTTCCGCAAATAGATAAAGAAACAATCAATGATGTCATTGTAGGCAATGCCACTCCAGAGGCAGAGCAGGGCTTGAACATTGGACGCATGATTTCCCTGATGGGTCTTCAAACCGATCAAGTACCGGGAATGACGGTCAATAGATATTGCTCAAGTGGATTGGAAACAATTGCGATTGCAACTGCTAAAATCAACGCAGGCATGGCTGATTGTATTATTGCTGGCGGGGTTGAATGCATGTCATCCATTCCTTTTGGTGGATGGAGAATTGTTCCGAACGCCAAGGTTGCAAAGGAACATCCAGATTGGTATTGGGGAATGGGACTTACAGCAGAAGCTGTGGCGAAAGAATTCAATGTAAGTCGGGAAGACCAAGATTTTTTCTCGTACCAATCGCATCAAAAAGCCCTTGCTGCTATAACAAACGGAACTTTATTGGATCGCGTTGCGCCTATAGAAGTTGAGCAAATTTTTCTCGATGAAAAGGAAAAACGGCAGGTTCAAAAAATAGTTTGTGACCGTGATGAAGGTCCAAGAAGTAACACCAGCATAGAAGCATTGAGCCAATTAAAACCCGTTTTTGCAAACAATGGTGTAGTTACAGCAGGCAATTCATCGCAAACCAGTGATGGTGCCGCTTTTGTAATGGTTTGCTCTGAAGAATTCATGAAAAAAAACAACCTAACTCCCATCGCACAACTGAGAAGTTACTCGGTAGCGGCGCTTGCGCCACGAATCATGGGAGTAGGTCCCATTTACGCTGTTCCAAAGGCATTGAAAGAGGCAGGACTTACCCAGGCAGATATTGATTATTACGAATTGAATGAGGCTTTCGCATCTCAGAGTCTTGCTGTAATTCGTGAATTGGCATTAGACGAATCTAAAGTAAATATATACGGGGGAGCCATTGCCCTTGGACATCCATTGGGATGCACAGGAACCAAACTTTCAATACAATTAATAAACGCACTTCAACAAAACAACAAAAAATACGGAGTAGTAACCATGTGTGTTGGCACAGGTCAAGGTGCTGCTGGTGTATTTGAAAAATTATAACTCATTATGAAAGCAATTACAGGCGGAGAATTTTTAATTCGTAAGACAACAAGTTCTGAAGTTTTTATTCCAGAGGAATGGAGTGAAGAACAAATCATGATGAAAAAAACGTGTGATGACTTCGTGTCTCAACAAATCATACCGAACATTGATCGTATTGATGCGCTGGAAGATGGCCTAATGCCTTCTATCTTGAAGAAGGCAGGTGAACTTGGCCTGCTCGGAGTTTCTGTTCCGGAAGATCTGAATGGGCTTGGAATGGATTTCAAAACATCCATGCTGGTTACGGAATCCCTTGGAGCAGGCTACTCCTTTTCGGTAGCCTACGGCGCGCATACAGGTATAGGAACCCTTCCCGTTCTCTATTATGGAAATGCAGAGCAACGCAAAGCCTTTGCATCGAAACTCTCAACCGGTGAATGGTTGGCCTGTTATTGTTTAACAGAACCTGAATCGGGCAGTGACGCGAACAGTGGAAAAACAAAAGCAATCCTTTCTGAAGACGGAAAAAATTATGTGATTTCAGGTCAAAAAATGTGGATAACCAACGCCGGTTTTGCTGATCTATTTACAGTGTTCGCTAAAATTGATAACGATGAAAACTTAACCGCTTTCTTGCTTACAAAAGAAATGGCAGGTATTGAGTTGAATGCCGAAGAGAAAAAAATGGGAATCAAAGGTTCATCAACGAGACAGGTGTTTTTCAACCAAGTTGTTGTGCCTACTGAAAATATGTTGAGCGAAAGAGGGAACGGTTTCAAAATAGCAGTCAACATATTAAATATTGGAAGAATTAAACTTGCAGGTGGGGTTCTAGGCGGAGCAAAAGGATGCATTACTGAAGCGGTAAAATATGCTTTGGCCCGAAATCAATTCGGACGATCAATCTCTAAATATGGAGCTATAAAATCGAAACTCGGTGAAATGGCAATTCGTTCCTATGCATTGGAAAGTGCGCTCTATCGGGCAACACAAAACATTGACGATGCCATTGAAGATTTGAAAAAAAATGGTGTAGAGAAAAACCCAGCTGTATTGAAGGGTATAGCTTCGTTCGCGCCAGAATGTGCCATGTTAAAAGTGTATGGAAGTGAAACCCTAGACTTCGTTGTAGATGAGTCTGTGCAAATTTTCGGAGGTATGGGATATAGCGCAGAATCTATGGTAGAACGTGCATATCGCGATTCTCGAATTAATCGCATATTCGAGGGAACGAATGAGATCAATCGCATGCTTACCGTGGATATGATATTGAAAAAAGCAATGAAAGGTGAATTGGATTTAATGGGCCCCGCCATGAATGTGGCCAATGAACTTATGTCAATTCCAGACTTTTCAGAACCTAGTGAAAATGTGTTTGAGCGCTATTTGAATTTTGTAGAAGGATTCAAAAAAAGTGTACTCATGATTGCAGGAAGTGCTGCTCAGAAATTGATGATGCAGCTTGCCAAAGAACAAGAAATACTCATGAACATAGCCGATATGTGCATGTTCACTTACATTGCTGAAAGTACTGTATTGCGTACTCAAAAGAGATTTGAATCTCATCCAGAAAATTCAGAAGTTCAATTGGAAATGATGAAGACCTTGGTAGTAGATCTTGGAGATCGCATACATAAATGTGGAAAAGATGCTCTTTATGCATTTACGGAAGGAGACGAGCAACGCATGATGCTCATGGGACTGCGCAGATTCACGAAAACGGAGGCACACAATGTAAAAGATGCTAGAAGAAAAATTGCTGACGCTTTAATTCAAGCCGAAACATATTGCTTCTGAAAAGTGGGAGTTAATTTCCCACTTCACAATGAAATTTAATGCGCATGAGTCGAAGTTCGTCTTCTTCGTAATCGCCATCGAAATACACTTCTGCTTCGCGAAGATCATCGGTTTCCGACTGCATGAAGTATTCCATAATTTCTTCTTGCGCGTCTTCGTCTATTTCGTCATCAATGAAATAATTGATTTGAAGTTTCGTACCCGCATGAACAATGGTTTCAATTTCATCTAACAAATCACGGTATGATTTACCTAATCCTTTTGCAATATCATTGAGCGGAATCTTCTTGTCTATGTTTTGAATAATTTGAATTTTGTGCCCACTCTTGGTGTGAGCGCTCTTCATTACAAAATCCTCAGGGCGTACAATTTCATTTTCTTCAACGTACTTAGCAATTAGGTCAATGAATGGCTTTCCAAATTTCATTGCCTTCCCCTTTCCTACTCCGCCTACGTGTGATAACTCATCAAAAGTAATGGGGTAATTTGAAGCCATTTCCTCCAGAGATGGCTCTGAAAAAATCACATAGGGGGGCAATGATTTTTCTTTCGAAACTTTCAAACGTAGTTCCAAAAGCATTTTAAACAGTAGTTCATCGGCTGCGCTTGACCCAGCTCCCTTCATTCCTGTGGTAACATCAAAATCATCATCAACTTCTCCAATTTCCTCTTCACGAACCAATTTCAAATCATATGGTGATTTCAAAAAATCTTTTCCATCTTCAGTGATTTTCAAAGTACCATAAGTTTCTATTTCTTTTCGAATAAGATTTAATACAAGCATTTGTCGAATAACGGCATTCCAAAACTTTTCACTTTCATGCTTACCCGCTCCAAACAATGAACTTTTATCTGCCTTATAGGTGACCACTTCACTGTTTTTCTGACCTTCTAAGACATTGCAAATAAATTTCGCCTTGTGTGTTTCTTTAAATTCCTTGATGGTTTTTAAAATGAGTTCTATTGATTCCTTACCGTTAAATGTATCCTTCGGTTTTCTGGAATTGTCATCCATGTTTGCTCCTTCCCCCGTTACCTCATTCCACTCTTCGCCAAAATAATGAAGCAAATATTTCCTCCGACTCATAGCGGTTTCTGCATATGCCATTACTTCGTGCAACAATTGCATACCTATCTCTTGCTCTGCTACTGGTTTCCCATGCAGAAACTTTTCTAATTTCTCCACGTCTTTAGGAGAATAAAATGCCAAGCAATGTCCTTCACCACCATCTCTTCCAGCTCTTCCCGTTTCTTGATAATAGCTTTCTAGGCTCTTCGGTATATCGTGGTGAATAACAAAACGCACGTCTGGCTTATCTATTCCCATTCCGAAAGCAATGGTTGCGACAATAACGTCTACATCTTGCATTAAAAATTTATCTTGAACATCATTGCGCTGGTGACTGTCCATTCCAGCATGATAAGGCAATGCTTTTATTCCATTTGCAATTAATAGTTCGGCAATCTCTTCGGTTTTCTTTCTTGACAGACAATAGACAATACCACTTTTTCCAGAGTGACCTTTAATGAATTGGATCATCTGTTTCATCACATTCAACTTGGGCTTTATTTCGTAAAATAAATTTGCTCTATTGAATGAGGATTTGAACACTGCAGCATCGAGCATGCCCAAATTTTTCTGAATATCATGTTGAACCTTCGGAGTAGCAGTAGCGGTGAGCGCCATAATGGGCACATCAGCAATTTGTTGAATAATGGTTTTCAGACGTCTGTATTCGGGGCGGAAATCATGACCCCACTCAGAAATGCAGTGTGCTTCATCAATGGCCACAAAAGAAATTTTACATGACTTCAAAAAATCAATATTCTCCTCTTTTGTCAATGACTCCGGTGCCACATAAAGCAACTTGGTTTTACCACTGAGCATTTCCTTCTTGACCTTTGTTATTTCCGTCTTGTTGAGAGATGAATTTAAAAAATGTGCAATTCCATCTTCATTTGAAAACCCTCTCATGGCATCGACCTGATTCTTCATAAGTGCAATGAGCGGAGAAACAACAATAGCAGTTCCTTCAGACATGAGGGCGGGCAATTGATAACACAATGACTTACCACCTCCAGTAGGCATGATAACGAAAGTGTCTTTACCATTTAGAATACTATCAATAACACTTTCTTGAAGCCCCTTAAAATTAGAAAAACCAAAAAATTGCTTCAATGCATTTTTGGGTGAAATATCTGTAATGACCATATTTATCTATCTATATTGAAAACACACGAATAACAATTTGGTTTATTCGTTAAAAAATCATTAACGAAATTAACGCTATTTCTTGGTCCTTTCCAAATATTCTTACAGGCAAATTTTTTCAATGAATATCTTCGATTTCGTCGCATATTTGCGGTGAAATTTCAACAATTGGATTTATTAAATACCATACGTACAACCCTTGCCACTGAAGCTAGTGCTTTGCAGAAGTTATCAGAGTTCAGTGGCAATGATTACATCAAAGTCATTCAAGAAATCCTCAATGGACGTTCTGTTGTGGTGACTGGAATTGGTAAAAGTGGAATAATTGCTCAGAAATGGGTAGCAACGTTTAATAGCACTGGTCAACCCGCTCAATTTCTGCATGCAGCTGAAGCCATTCATGGCGATCTTGGGCTAGTACTTGATGATGCTTTAGTCTTTTGTCTATCCAAGAGTGGGAATTCACCGGAAATACAATTTCTCATCAATCTTTTGAAGCTTCGCAGCGCCTTTATTGTAGGAGTTGGAACAAATAGGAGTAGTCATTTAGCTGAAAACGCGCATGTATTTATTCAAACGCCAATGGAGAAAGAGGCTTGTCCGAATAATTTAGCACCCACTGTAAGCACAACATTGCAGCTAGCTGTTGGAGATGCATTTGCTGTGGCTCTCATGACCGCAAGGAATTTCAAAAGTGAGGATTTCGCCAGACACCATCCCGGAGGTGCACTTGGAAAAAACCTTTTCACACGAGTGGGAGATTTAATGAGAAAAAATTCATTAGCCAAAGTGGAATTAAATAGCAACCTTCATGAGGTGCTTATAGAAATTTCAGGAAAACGCGTTGGAGCAACGCTTGTAATTGAGAACGAATTAACGCACGGTATTATCACAGATGGTGATGTTCGAAGATTCATTGAGAAGAACACATCACTTAACTTGAACCAAGTGCACGCGTCAGATCTTCTAAATCCAAATCCCTCTTTCGTAGATAGAGAAGCACTTGCTGTTGAGGCCTATCAGATGATGGAGATAAAAAAAATTAATCAACTGGTCGTGAAAGAACAAAACAAACCTGTTGGATTCATTCACATACATGATATTTTGAGCGCAGGAATTAAATGAGTAGTGAAGAAAAAAATATGAGCTTTCTTGACCATTTGGAAGAGCTTCGCAAGCGTCTTTTTCGAATAGTCATCGCTATTCTTGTTGGGGTCACCGTAGTAATCATTTTTGATGATTTTGTGATAGACAACATTATTATGGCACCTCGATTTGAATGGTTCCCAACCTACGAATTTTTTTGTTGGTTGGGTAACAATACAGGTCTAGGCGATACGCTATGCTTGAAGCCTGCCCAATTCCAATTGCAGAGCACAACCATGGGTGGAAACTTCTCCGCCTACATGTTGGTTATTATCATTGGCGGAATTGTATTGGCTTTCCCTTATATTTTTCATCAAATCTGGATGTTTATAAAACCCGGTTTGCGTCAAAATGAGATAAAGGCTGTTCGAGGAATAGTATTTTATGTTTCCGTGCTTTTCTTCAGTGGGGCCTTGTTTGGTTATTATGTTCTTTCTCCACTTTCCATTCAATTTTTAGGAAGTTTTACATTCGGAGATGTCGCAGTCAATTCCACCGTTGTCTCTTACTTAAAGTTGTGTACTACATTGGTATTGGGTACTGGATTGGTTTTTCAGTTACCCGTGTTGGTTTATTTTCTTGCCAAAATTGGATTGGTAAGTTCTGCTTTTCTTAAAAAATACAGAAGACACGCTTTTGTCATTAACCTCATCATTGCAGCTATTATTACTCCTCCAGACGTTACAAGCCAACTTTTAGTCTCTCTTCCTATTTTACTTTTATATGAATTGAGCATTCAAATTGCGAAACGGGTGGAATTGAAAAAATCACTAGAAAAGTGACAAATTTCCCTTTGGTGTTCGACCATATTTTTTAGTATATTCGCCTGCATTATTGAAACTAAATTTTAATCACATGAAAAAACTTTACATGATTGGTGTTTTCAGTGCTATTGCCGCAACTTCTATTGCACAATGGAACGTACAAAACACTCCAAATCGCAAGACTTTCACTCGTAGTGAAGTTTCGCCTATGGTTTCTCGTCACGCTGAATTTTCAGGAATGAATTGGGAAAACCGTGTTACATTGTTAACAGAAGATTTCCAAGCTGTTCCAGGAAACGTTCCTGCTGCATTGCCTTCAGGATGGTCTACGAACCAAGTTACTCAACAAGACAATTCTACGGGTAACGCTTTCAAAACAAACAACGCCACATCAGCCAATGCGGGTGGTTACTGGCCAGTACCTAACATTCCATGGAACAAATTTGCTGGAGCAAATGACGATGCTACGCCATGTGACTGTGCAATGGATGATGTGTACATTCAATCTCCAACATTGGACTTTTCTGCTGCAACTAACATTGTAGTGTCTTTTGATATTTTCCACGATCAAAATTTCGGTGGTGGCGATGCTACGTTGCAAGCTTCAACAGATGGTGGTGCTACTTGGAATATTGTACCCATTGGTGTAGATGCTACAGGGGCAAACATTGATGTGTTCCCTATCGATCAAGATTTCTGGCAGTCTTTGATAGTTCCAGTTTACAATCTTTCTGGTCAGTCTTCAGTGACTTTCCGTTGGCAGTGGACTGACAATGGTTCTTGGGCTTCAGGTTTTGCAGTTGACAACATTGTAGTTGGTGAATTGCCTGCTTATGATGTTCGCGTGAGCAAAACAAAAGTTGGCGACTGGAATCAGGCTACATTTGGTCTAGGTTTCTGGGATTACAACCGTATTCCATTAACTCAAGCTAGCGCAGTGAAAGCTACAACAGTCATTTTCAACGGTGGTTCTAATGACCAAGTTGATGCAACTGTTAATTACGAAGTTACTTTCAATGGCACTGCCGTTGCTGGATCACCTTTCGCTGGTGCTCAAACATCAGCTAATTTCCTATCTCTTGACAAGGACACCATTTCAGTAGCAACTACATTTGTTCCATCAGCAACAGGAACTATTCAAATCAACGCTACAGCAACCTCTGCGAGTGGTGATGATGATTTGACGAACAATGCTGGTTCTGCAACCATTGAAATGACTCAGTTCGAATACGGTCGTGACTTCAACGCTGCACAGGCGTTCTTCGGTCCAACAACAGACTTCGAATTTGGTAATTTGTTTGATATTTATGCTGATGATGATTTCGGTGCAATTGACGTTGCCATTGGAGCTGGATCTACGGCTGGTGATCCAATCATTGGACGTATTTATTTATTCGAAGGATTCGATGCTGCTTCAGGTGACCCTATCTTCACTGACCTAGGAGTTGAAACCATCGAATACACTATCCAAGACGCTGACTTAAACATTGTTGGTGAAGCGAACTTCGTTCACTTACCATTCG
>JBJTWB010000085.1:0-6247 GCA_046081505.1 Bacteroidota bacterium
CCAGTGTTGAAGGCGTTGCCTCATGTAAAGTTGAAATTACTTGGGAGCCAACTTGGGATAAAAGCATGATGAGTCAAGAAGCACAATTAGAATTAGGATTTCTTTAACACAATATTTGGTGCGTTTATTTGTTTCTTTGCAAATATGTTGAGGCGACTTTTTATATTCTTTCCGTTATTATTTATTCTGTTCACTACAAGAACAAGTGTAGAGGGGATTGTATTAAGTTCCGAGTCGAATCACGAATACTCGTTTCATGAACAGAAGAACGTAGACGGGTTTCATTCATCTATAGGTACTCTTGAAGAAGTTGTAAATTTCTTTGAATCAGAAGAAGAGGATGACGATGAGCATATTTATTGTTTATTTAAGTACCAAAGAATTTCAGATTTCCACCTCCTTGCGACGAAATCTGACTTATCTGCGACTGGGCAATGGTCTAATTCCAGATTACGTTTATATCTCCTCTTTCTTTCTTGGAAGATTGACTTGTTGAAATAAAAATAGATTCTCCAAAAGGAGAAATTTTGAATTTATCATTTAACACAAATCATTTTATGAAAAAAGAGATTTTCCCAATCAATGGTTGGTTTGGATCTTTTGACTCTTTGTCAAAAGATCTTGTTTCAGGATTTATAGTTGCACTTTTAGCTTTGCCATTAAGTTTGGGCATTGCCTCTGCATCTGATTTTCCGAATCCACTTTATGGCGTATTAACTGCTATAATTGGTGGTGTTGTTGTGAGCTTTATCTCGGGAGCTCCGTTAACTATTAAAGGTCCAGCAGCGGGTTTAATTGTAATTGTTGCTGGATCTGTTTCTTCATTGGGTTGGGAAACAACTTTGGCTGCAATTGTTGTGGCTGCAATTTGCCAGATATTGTTTGGCTTATTGAAATTAGGTAAGTTGAGTAATTTCTTCCCTCTTTCGGCAGTGCATGGAATGCTTGCGGCCATTGGAATAATAATTATATCTAAGCAACTCCATATATTACTGGGAATAAATCCAACCTTTCCAGCGGGAGCTATGAAACACGGTGAATTGGTTGCGGGTAAGCCCTTGGTTGCTCCTTTGGACTTGTTTATGGCTTTGCCAAAGACGTTTGCGGAATTCATGGGCAATCAAGTATTTCAAATGTCCTTTTTAGTAGGCGCGATTTCTCTAGTTGCCGTATTTACATGGCTATTAATAAAACATCCAATATTGAAGAAAATTCCGGCTCCATTAGTGGTTTTGGTAATAGCAATTCCTGTTGGCATGTTTACCGGTTTGACACAGGATAATAAGCAATTGGTTAAAGTTGGAGATTTTTGGAGCATACTAAATATTCACGCAGATTTTTCGCACATTTCAGATCACGTGGGAACATTTATTCAATATGTTGCTCTATTTGCGATCATTGGTAGTTTGGAATCGTTGCTAACTGGAAAGGCGATAGATTTATTAGATCCTTATAAGCGGAAATCTAATTTTAATAAGGATCTGATAGCGGTAGGAGTTGGAAATGCTATCGCAGGGACGCTTGGAGGTCTTCCTATGATATCTGAGGTCGCTCGCTCTTCTTCAAATGTAAATAATGGAGGAAAAACAAGATGGGCGAATTTTTTTCACGGAGTAGTTCTTTTCATTTTCGTGGCATTTTTGTCTTCAATCATTCAGCTAATTCCAAAATCTGCACTTGCTGCTTTATTAATTGGTGTTGGATTTAAACTGGCTCATCCGAAAGAGTTTATACACATGTTTAAGATTGGGAAAGAGCAGCTACTTGTTTTTATAGTAACAATTATTTTCACATTAGTTGAAGATTTATTGGTTGGTATTGCAGCAGGAATATTGGTTGAAATGATTGTGCTGCTGGCAAAAGGGGCGAAATTGAATTCCCTCTTTAAGTCCCAAGCAGACATTTCATTTAATGATGGGAGATATGAAGTCCGGGTGAATAGATCTGTATTGTTTACCAATTTTATGGGATTGAAGAGAAAGCTAGAATCAATTCCACCAAATTCTCACGTACAAATATTTTTTGATCAATGCGGTGTAATAGATCATAGCGCTATGGATCAGCTGCATTTGTTTCAAAAATCATACGAAACAGACGGCGGAAAAGTTGAATTCATAGGTTTAGAAAATCACAGGCCATTCTCAAAGCATCGGTTGGCAGGAAGAAAATTATAGTTTTATGATTCAAAATAACAAATCATCGAGATTATTTGATCTTGATCAAACACTTCATGACTTGGCACATTATCTTCCGGCCCAGTCTCCACTAAAGGATTTCATTCATCACAATACACTTCACGCGTTTCAAGACTTGACTTTTTTTGAGGGCGTAAGTTTTGCCCGCATCCTATTTGGTTACAAGACGTTATTAAGCTTGAATGAGTTCAAGGCCCTTTTTGAAAACGGATTAATAAAATCGGAACAAATAGATCGTGTTATCAAGGACATGAAATTGAGTGAGGGTGTAGATTATTGGAAGAATAAATTGCTGACATCAAAAGATTCAATACGTTACGAAGGTAAAGTTGGACAAATAAGAAAGGTGTGGAAGGACCATTATCACTTCGATATAAGTGCCTTAACACATCATATTTTGTTTCGTATTGTATGTAATTATCTTGACCAAGGCATATCCATTTGGAAATTTCCTACAAACGGCGAGGGTTTATTAAATGCAGTTAGGGAAATTGAAAATGGCACTTCGTTTAGTTTCTTTAGATCAAAAAAAGGACGTGAATTAATATTAGATACGTCTATAGGAGTTCGAGAATTATTGGAGAGATTGGTAGGTTCAGAGGAAAATTTTGAATCCTATTTATATGATTTATCTTTTGCTCACCAAGGTTGGTCTGGTATGGTGGCTCAACTGGAATCAAATCCAAACACGCTTTTAGATCGAAGAGAAATATCGTTGAAAGATTTTATACACCTCGAGTTAATCTTTGAGTTAGATGCAGCTTATAACCAATTCGGGGAGCAATTTGAGCCACTTGGAAAATATATTGATTGCAAGTTGAATTATCTGGAAAAGCCAGAGAAAGTGGAAGAGGATATACTTTTTCAAATTTGGCAAGAGGCTTATGAATGGAGTTATTACGATACAATTTTGTTTGGTATACAACAAAAAAAATCTATTCAGAAAGCAAAAGAGGATAAAACGTTTCAAGCCGTTTTTTGCATTGATGACAGGGAGGGAAGTATTAGAAGATATGTTGAGAAACTTGATCCAAAATGTGAAACTTTTGGAATGCCTGGTTTTTTTGGTGTAGAATTTTATTTTCAGCCTGAGGGAGGAAAGTTTATTGAAAAGGTTTGTCCCGCGCCTGTGACTCCAAAGTATTTGATTAAAGAAGTAGACTCATCAAGAAAGACCAGGAAGGAAATTCAGTTTAACAAAAACTCACATCATAACTTTTTTGGTTGGGTTTTGTCAATTGTACTTGGCTTTTGGTCTGCATTGAAGTTGGTTCTGAATATTTTTCGTCCGGGCATATCACCTGCTACATCGTTATCATTCCGTCATATGGACAAGGGGTCTAGTTTAACGATTGAACATCACGGTGAACATTTCAATGAATTGCAAGTTGGATTTACTATTGAGGAAATGACCAATCGTGTAGAAGGCTCTTTGCGCACCATTGGATTAATAAGCGATTTTGCTCCATTGGTTTATTTTATAGGCCATGGTGCGAGTAGCGTGAATAACCCACATTACTCGGCTTATGATTGTGGGGCGTGCTCAGGAAGAGCAGGCTCGGCAAATGCCCGGGTTATTTCTCAAATGGCAAATCATCCGGAGGTTCGAAAGGAATTGCGGAAGAGAGGTATTGTGATTCCAGATTCAACCCAATTTATTGGCGGATTAAGAGACACAACGAGAGATCAAACAGTCTTTTATGATGGAGCGAAATTATCGGAGTCAAATTACCAGTTGCATCAGAAGAATAAATGGACTTTTAGAAACGCGTCTGACTTGAATGCCCAGGAGAGATCTCGCAGATTCGAGACGTTGAATACGAGATTAACACCATTGCAAATTCACAAGCGAATTTTACGTAGGTCTGTATCGATATTTGAACCAAGACCCGAATTAAATCATGCAACGAACGCTTTATGTATTGTAGGGCGGAGGGAAATAACGAAACATTTGTTTATGGATCGAAGGGCTTTTATGAATTCTTACAACCCCAAGACAGACCCAGATGGAAAGTATTTATATGGAATTTTAAAAGCCGCGGCACCCGTTTGTGGTGGAATTAACTTGGAATATTTCTTTTCAAGAACAGACAATCAAAAATTGGGAGCCGGAACGAAGTTGCCGCATAATGTCATGGGTCTAATTGGAGTTGCGAATGGTGTTGACGGAGATTTAAGGCCAGGATTACCGAGTCAAATGATTGAAGTTCATGATCCAATTCGACTCTTAATCGTAGTTGAGCAGAATAGAGATATTGTTAAAAAAGTAATTCAAACAGACCCTTCTACCTTCAATTGGTTCGAAATGAATTGGGTTCATTTGGTTTGTATAGATCCTGATAATGGAGAATTGTTTCGTTTCATGAATGGAGAATTTGTTCCTTATTCATGTCTGACCACTTCTATTCCTGCAATTGAGAATGTGGATGAATTAATTGAAAATAACTCTGGAAACATTCCGGTTCACTTAATCTTGGAGAATCATGGATCTTAAATATTTTAAACTCTTGCCAATTTTCATAACACTGCCTTTGCTGAGTTATGTTATGAGTTTGATGGTTCCAAGAAAAAATGAAAAAATCATTTCATGGGGGACGTTTTCAACTGTAATTATTCATTTGTTTCTAGCCATTTCATTTGTTTTTATATGGGTATATGATGGCTCAAAAACAATTACGAACATGCATTGGACAATTTATAAGACAGATGGATATGAGTTTTTCATTGAAATTTTATTTGATGAAATTACCGCTGTATTTCTCCTTCTCGGTTCTTTTTTGACTTCCTTGGTGACCGTTTACAGCAGATATTACCTGCATAGAGAAAAGGGATACAAGAGATTTTTTAATACGTTGTTACTTTTTTTCCTGGGTTATAATGTGGTTATTCTCTCAGGGAATTTAGAAACCTTGTTTACAGGATGGGAAATTCTTGGAATATCATCATTTCTTTTAGTTGCTTTTTATAGGGATAGATACTTGCCTGTAAAAAACGCTATAAAGGTTTTTTCCATTTATCGATTAGGAGACATTGGTTTAATTTTGGTCATGTGGTTAACACATCACATCTTTCATGCGAACACGATTTTTGCATCTTGGTCCCTTCCTTTTTTTCAAGAATTGATTCATGAGCACTCTTATGAGGCAGGAATAGTTTCTGTTTTTATTTTAATTGCAGCTTCAGCTAAATCCGGACAATTGCCCTTCAGTTCTTGGTTGCCGAGAGCCATGGAAGGGCCTACCCCCTCAAGCGCAATATTCTATGGGTCACTTTCTGTGCATATGGGGGCGTTTATTTTACTTCGCACACATGAGATTTGGAACCATTTTTTATGGGTAAAGGGCTTAGTCATTGTTCTGGGAGTCATTACAACCTTCGTATCAACAGGTATTGCGCGTGTGCAATCTTCTGTTAAAAGTCAAATAGCCTATTCTTCAATAGCACAAATTGGGATTATTTTTTGTGAAATTGCCTTGGGCTGGCATATGTTGGCATTGATTCATATTTTAGGAAATGCAATTCTAAGAACGTATCAACTTTTAACATCTCCTTCAGTTGTTACATATCTTATGAAGGATATGTTCTATAATTTCAAACCACAACTTAAATCCATTGAGGCGAGATTTCCCCGAAAATTGGAATACACTTTTTATGTTTTAGGAACTAGAGAGTTTACTATAAATATGATTTTGTATCGGTTTTTATGGAATCCGATGAAATGGGTTGGCCGAAACATTCCAATAAAAAATAAAACGCTATTGATTGTAACGAGTGCCTTTTTTCTTGCGGTTATTGTGCTTGTTGCTTTTGCAAGAAATAATATTTCTGAAAATGTTGCACATGTGATTTCGATTGCCATTGGATTGATTGGTCTTGTTGCTGTTTTTGCTTCATTTACGGAAAGGCAAAGCGCATTGCGGTCTTGGATTTTGGTATGTAGCAATCATTTATGGGTAGCGATGGCTGTTACTTTTAATGAAAATTATGAATTTCAGCACAATTTCATGTATTTGAGTGGAGTAATTGCTGCGGGATTTTTTGGCTATTTGATA
>JBJTWB010000086.1:0-4090 GCA_046081505.1 Bacteroidota bacterium
GATGCTATAAACGTGCGCAATGGAGAGATTTCCTCAACAGGAGCATCTGTGCCCAATGCTAACATACCTGTTATTTCATACAGTGTTCTATAGGCATAAGCATTCTTAATTCTATTCGCACCTAACCGATCATACGCCCAAGGACCATCACTTACAGCGTGTGTGGGCTGAACAGATAATATCAATGATAAATCTTGAATGAAATGATAATCTTGCTCATCCACAACCTGCGCGTGCTCAATACGCCACCTTCGATTGTTCTTCCCCATGAGTATTGATGCATACCATGACATTACACTTTTATTTGCACTGTCTCCTATAGCATGCGTGCACACTTGCCACTTATTTACAAAAGCATCGGCCATGCGATATTTATAATAATCTGCTGTTTGCAACAAACTTCCTTTACTTGTTATTAAATCTGCGTAGGGCGATTTCAAACATGCGCCCCTACTTCCCAATGCCCCATCTACCATTAACTTCACAGCCCGACACTTAAGCATTGTAGATGTACTATCTGGTCCATGTGTTCGAATATAATTCCAGCTGTTCTCTTCATCTTGCAACATCGCATATACTCTTAAATGAAAACTTCCTGATTTTTGAAGTGAATCAATCAGTTGAAGATTCGAAACGGAAATTCCAGCTTCATCTACTGTAGTTAATCCGGCCGATATGCACTCTTGCTGAGCCAATATGAGCCCTTGGGTCATCTCACTTCGTGATAACGGAGGTAAAGACTTCTGAATCTCCGATAGTGCATTATCCAAAACAACTCCTGTAAACACAGCGTCCGAAAACACAATTTGTTTTGGGTCATTCCACGATTTCAGATTGAAATTCGTTTTTTCAATTCCCGCTTGATTAATAATTCCTGCATGTCCATCAATTCGAATCAAGAGAACCGGTGTATCTGGATACATCTCATTCAACTTCTCAAACAGTTGTTGTTCGCTGTCACCACTGCTCCAATCATTTTGATCCCAACCTCTTCCTACAATCCACCCGCTTGATCTTTTTACGGTTTGAGCTTGGAGTTTAGAAATAATTTCCGCACTGCCTGTGGTTCCAATTAAATTCACATCAAATTTCATTTGAGCCATTCCTACCAAATGAACATGCGCATCAATAAATCCAGGATAAACATACTTTTTTTCCAAATCAACATACTGAGCAGCATTATAGCCATTCAATATTTCTCTTTCAGGACCCATGGCTATTATTTTACCGTCTTTTACCGCAATAGCCTCATACTTGCTGCCATTGGCATCCAACGTATGAATGACTCCATTGTGCAAAATCAAATCAACTTCTTCTTTCGGTGTACAAGAAGTAATGATTGAAAGAAAAAAAAGTGAACTAAGTAAGAGATTAATTCTTCTTGAAGACAACCTTAGCTTCAGGCTGTGCTGTGGGCATAACCACCATTTCTTGAATGCATACATGAGGCGGCAAGTTACATAAGAACCAAACGACATTTGCAATGTCTTGAGCCATTAATGGCGTGTAGCCGGTATATACCTGTTTTGCTTTATCCGCATCTTGATGGAAGCGAACGAGACTAAATTCTGTATCAGCTGCTCCGGGCGCAATATCTGAAACTTTAATTCCGTAAGGCGCAAGTTCAATGCGCATGCTTTTAGACAACAATGCCACCGCAGCTTTGGTAGCACCGTATACATTTCCTCCATCATAGGCCTCTCTTCCCGCTATAGAACTTACATTGATAATGTTTCCTTGTTTTTGTTTTTTCAAGTATGGAATAACCAACCTCGATACATAGAGTAGCCCCTGAATGTTGGTCTCTATCATGGTTTTCCATAAATCTAAATTTCCATCTTCAACACTCACCTTTTCCAATGCTAAACCCGCATTGTTGAATAGGCAATCAAGAGACGTTGTTTCCAATATAGGTTTCAACTTTTCTTCTAACCCTTTGGCATCGCGCACATCACATGGAACTACTATTAATTGCCCCTCCTTAGCCGACAAGGAAAGTAATTTCTCCTCTCTGCGAGCCAAAGCAATTACCCTCCAACCTTGCTCTAAAAAATGTTTTGCTGTCGCGAACCCGAAACCAGAACTTGCTCCAGTAATTAAGATGGTATTCATTTCAATTGAACTTAACAAGCACCGCCTCAATAAGACTTGCAGCTTCACCTGCATGCTTCTGGGCTTTGGCCATGATGGTAAAAACCTCTTGAATTTTAATGATTTCTATGGGATCACTTCCTGTTTCAAAAAGATTTGCAATGGCACTTTCCTGCAAGTGATCCATTTGCCTTTCATATTCTTGAATGGTTTTGATGTGTTCACGCGCAGCTTCATTGTATCTGAGCTTTTTGAAATCTTGGACCAACTCTAATAGTTCAATGGCAGTGAGATGAATGATACTCGACATCTCTGAAAAAACAACAGGAAACTGATGAATTTTGTAAAGATCAACACGTTTTGAAATACCGTGTATATCATCCACTACATCATCAATTAAAATAGCTAATTGATACACCTCTTCTCGGTCGAAAGGCAAAACGAATACGGTTGAAACCTCATTCTTGATTGCATCTGTAATCTCATCTCCTTTGTGTTCGAGATTTTTCATTCTTTCGAATAAAATCATGCGCTTCGAACCATCGCCTCCAATGAGCTGATTCAAACATTCAGACGCCAAAACAACATTCTTTGTTCCTTTTTCGAACCAACCAAAGCACTTCTCGTTCTTCGGAACAAGCGCTTGGAACAGACTATTTAGATTCATGCTTAATTTTCCCACAAATGCGAATGTAAGTCGAATCATACAATTTTCTAACGATTTAACCTTTTCGTAATGTTTTGATTCGATTTTGGTACTTTTGTCCATTCAAAATTTGAAGTCATGAGTTGGTTTAAAAGAAAAAAACAAGGAATTACAACAGATAGCCAAGAGAAAAAAGAAATCCCTGAAGGTTTGTGGTATCAATGTCCTGAGTGTAAACACGTGGTGACTAGCGACCAACATGCAGACCACGATTGGGTTTGTAACCAATGTGGGCACCATGATAAAATCAACTCGATGCAATATTTTTCAGTTCTGTTTGACGAACACGAATGGAGCGAAATCGCGGGCGATTTGAAAAGTGGGGATCCGCTTGAATTTACAGATACAAAAGCCTACAAAGACCGCATTAAAACAACCATTGCAAAAACAGGATTAAAAGATGCCATTCGCATTGGAACAGGAAATATGGAAGGTCAACCCGTTGTCATTGCCTGTATGGATTTCGGTTTCATTGGAGGATCTATGGGTTCTGTAGTCGGCGAAAAATTTGCACGTGGAGTTGATGCCGCCATTGAGAAAAAATGTCCATTCATTTGCATTTCGAAGTCTGGTGGAGCGCGCATGATGGAAGCTGGATTTTCATTGATGCAAATGGCCAAAACCTCAGCCAAACTGACTCAACTCGCAGACGCACAACTCCCATACATCTCTATTCTAACAGACCCAACAACCGGTGGAGTTACTGCTTCTTTCGCCATGCTTGGAGATTTGAACATTGCTGAACCCAAGGCTCTCATTGGATTTGCAGGTCCCCGGGTTGTGAAAGAAACCATTAAAAAAGACTTGCCTGAAGGATTCCAAAGCTCAGAATTCGTACTCGAACACGGCTTTCTTGACTATATCGTTGGAAGGAATGAAATGAAAAAGAAATTGGCACTGACCCTAAGTCATTTGAAATAATCTTGGAAAATCGGTTCAATTATACCTATATTTGCACCCCATTCCACGAAAAGGAAACTTTACAAGGAAGGATCACATAATAATCACTAAAAAAGTATTGGCATGTACCTTACATCAGAAAAAAAAGAGGAAATCTTCGCTAAACACGGAAAGTCTGCGAAGGACACAGGAAGTTCAGAAGGACAAATTGCGTTATTCACATACCGCATTGCACACTTAACTGAGCACTTAAAAAGAAACAAAAAAGACTACGGAACCCAACGTTCACTTATTGCATTGGTTGGTAAGCGTAGAAGTTTGTTGGACTATTTACAAAAAACGGATATCGCTCGTTACCGTGCAATTGTTAAAGAACTTGACTTGCGTAAGTAA
>JBJTWB010000087.1:0-3236 GCA_046081505.1 Bacteroidota bacterium
GAGGGAGCTGCGGGTTGTATGTCGTCAGATCAAATTACCGTTTTACCTTGCGAAAACCCTGTTCAATCTTGTGATCTTTTATCCCTTCCGGAATCAATTGTCATCTGCATAGGAGATTCTTTACAGCTTGATGCAGATCTCAGTTTGTTTGAAAGCTATGCTTCACTCCAATGGAGTGGCGGTGGAACATTTATACCTTCAGATACCATTGCCAATCCTATTTATGTACCCTCTGCTCAAGAGATGGCGAATGGAGTTGCCGATTTATCGCTCCAAGTTGTACTCGAAGACAACAGCAATGTTGGCGGAAATTTCTTAGCCTATGACCATGCTAGTGAGGATATTATTTTTTACATCAGCACCTTGGATGGTTCAATTGATACAATACAAAGCAACACAGGGAACGATTGGACAGCTATGGGCTTCCGCACCGCGACCAATACATTGTATGGAATCTCAAATATCGTTACTGCGCCCGCACTCTCATCTGTAGACATTAACACGGGAACAGTCACTCCCATATTTTCATACACCAACAATCAATTTTACGCAGGAGACTACGACAATGTTAATGACCAGTTCTACGTCATTGGAATTCCTGAAATAAATAGCGGCGAACCATTGAATCAAACGCTATACACCATTGATGTTAATACCGGGGCATTAAATACTATTGGTGATTTGAATTTGCTCACCGTTGACAATTTCTTTGTTGCAGGAGGTGACGGTATCAACGGCCTAGCCTACGATCCTTCACTCGATGTTTTGTGGGCGGTAACAACGAATGGTGAATTGTATGAGATTAACACAAATACAGCTGAACTGGTCTTGGTAGGTAACACAGTTGGAGATTTAAGAGGACTTGCCTACGACTACAATGCGAATGAATTGTGGGGTATAGATGCCAATGGAACTCTCTATCACATCAATAAGCTCACAGGTGATTTAATTGAGCAAGTGTTTAGCCAAGCACAATTAGGATTTGTGACTACATTAACATACGCCCTTCCAGTCAACGGATCTGAAACAGTTTGCGCAGACAATGTAACGGTTGTAATACTTAACGGAAACAACTTGAATCTTGGCAATGACGCCACTTTGTGTGCAGGAGAATCCATTACGCTCACGGCAACAGGATTTGATGCCTACACTTGGCAAGATGGAAGCAATGGTGATAGTTTCTCAGTGAATGAAAGTGGCGTTTACACTGTTAATGTCGTTGACGCCTTTGGGTGCAGTTACAGCGACTCTGTAACAATCACAGTGAATGATTCTCCGAACGCTGCATTCAATGCCAGCCCCCAGCCCACAACCATTGAGAATACCCAAATCACCTTCATCTCTGCAAGCACAGGTAATCCTTCAACATACGACTGGAGTTTTGAATTCGGGATACCCAATGCATCTTCAGAAGAAAATCCAGTAGTCAATTTCCCGGCAGTGCCCGGCAATTATGCAGTATTGTTAATAGTCGCAAACGAAAACGGTTGCGTTGATACACTTAACACATTCATTCAAATTAATGAATCAGGAAGCTTAACCCTTCCTAATATTTTCACACCCAATGGCGATGGTGAAAATGACCGCTTCCTTCCTTTCGAAGAATTTCCTGGCCAATGGCAGCTCACCGTTTTCAACCGTTGGGGCACGGAGGTCTTTCAGACGAACAATATTTCCCAAGGTTGGAACGGTGGAGATTGTATTTCTGGAACCTACTATTGGATCATTAAACCTCTTGAAGGACAGCCAGGTGAAAGCAAGTCAGGATTTGTGATGTTGCACCGAAACTAATGCCCATCACCTTTCGCCTCGAGAATCTTTGCTTTATGGATAACCATTGAGGTGAATGGAAAGGAGGTGAAGCCCTAATTTTTTCGACCAATCACGTGTAACTTTTTGAATTCTGTAGCGTCTTGCTTTTGAATTATGACAATCAAAGAGTACAACGCATGTGTAGATGGTTTTTCAGATCGTGTGTATGCATACGCTTTGAAATTGTTCAGAGATTCTGCCTTGGCCGAGGATCTTGTTCAAGATGTATTTGAACGGTTGTGGTTGAAAAGAGAAAATGTAGAATTTGAAAAAGCGAAGTCATATCTGTTTCGTTCAACCTACAACGGTATGATTGACTGGAGCAGAAAAGAGAAGTTGAGAAAAGATTACAATCCGGTATTAGCGTCGGTTGAACAAGATCACAGTGAAGAGTTAAAAACCTTGATTGACCAAGGTCTTCAGCAACTGCCGTTAATTCAGCAACAACTGATATTACTCCGCGACTATGAAGATTATGCATACTCTGAAATTGCAGAAATTGCCGGGATCTCTGAGAGTCAAGTTAAAGTGTATCTGCACAGAGGAAGGGCAGAACTGAAATCATACATAACAGAACATTGGGTAAAATGAAAGTGCCAAAAGAAAATATATCCTTTCCCCACAAATCAATACTTCGGAAAGAAGCGATTACTGACGAGGAGATCTCAAAAGTTCTCAGAGCTGAAGGCGCTGCCACTCAATTAAACAGTCAGGTGAAGGATAGTTTAAAGAAAACAAGAACTGTTCAACTGGTCTATTGGATTGGAGCCTCAGCAGCTTCTGCAATCTTGTTGTTTTTTTTAATTTCTCAATTGTATACAGAACGGAATCAAGTGGCTGAAACGCAAGATCAACATCCGTCAACTCACAATGAGAGACCCTGCAACGTAGATAGTCTTTTGTCCGTTCGCGCCTATGCGCCGAAACTTGCTGCTGACTCTTTCATTCATGATTGGTCTTTATTAAAATGGGATCCAATTTATTTTTCCAATATTCCCTTCAGCGGTTGTGGAGGAGTAGTATACTTAAATCCTTGGGAATGGAACAACAACGCGTGGTGGCCTAATGTGGGATTCCCACAGTATCAGGGCACAACCTATGTTGACATCAACGATAACGCAATTGCATTGGCGAAAGAAGATTCAATTTTATGTGCACAAGATTCTATTCAAGGGCTGCAGCCAGATTTGGTTGTTGAGGCAATGGAAGTTGTAGAAACAGAAGAGTATCTGACTGTGAAATCTTGGTTGAAATTGGAATGGGAAAATCGAACATCTTTTCTTCAAAAAGCTAAAAAAGTTTGGAAGAAGATTAGATCAAAGAATAACGAAGAAGAGGATTACATTCAAATAGCTTACAAAGGAAAATCAATTCACTTATAATTTAAATTCATGAAAAAGTTTTTATCAATTCTATGCTTGGCG
>JBJTWB010000088.1:0-9438 GCA_046081505.1 Bacteroidota bacterium
ACCTAAACCACCAAGACCAGGATCTTTTACACACGACATCAAAGTGATCGATGTCAAAAGAATTAAAAAAATATATCTCATTATTTTAAATTATGATAAACGGCCTGTACATCATCATCTTCTTCCATCTTCTCAACCAATTCTAGAATTTCATCTACTTGCTCCTCCGTTACCTCGGCATAGCTATTTGGAATTCGTTCAAGACCCGCCTTATTCACAGGAATATTGCGGTCTTCCAACTCTTTTTGCATGGAACCGAAATCAGCGAAAGCCGTATAAACTACAATTTCGTTTTCATCTATTTCAGATGATTCTAATCCCGCGTCTATGAGTTCCAATTCCAATTCTTCCCAATTGGAAAGGTGTTCAGCTGGCAAGCGAAATACGCCTTTACGTTCAAATATGAATGAAAGTGATCCACTTGTTCCTAAGGCCCCACCACCTCGGTTGAAATACATACGAATATTTGCAACTGTTCGTGTTGGATTATCCGTTGCTGTTTCTATCAATACCGCAACTCCATGTGGACCATAACCTTCATAAACAACTTCGTCATAATTGCTAGCATCTTTTGAGGATGCTCTTTTAATAGCAGCTTCAACACGATCCTTTGGCATGTTTGCGCCTTTGGCGTTTACTATGCACTGTCTCAATCTCGGATTGTAAGAGGGGTCCGGTCCCCCGGCTTTAACAGCCATTGCAATTTCTTTCCCAATTCGTGTAAATGCCTTCGCCATTTTATCATAGCGTGCGAACATTTTATGTTTTCGTTTTTCGAATATGCGTCCCATACAGACAAAAATAAAACAGGTTCGTGAAAGGTGAAAAATGAATTAAGCCATTCCCATGGTTCTCAAATAACGGACGTGAGAAACAACTGCCTTGGCAACATTTGAAAATTCATTGTATTGAACGCCAAACTCTTTGCACGTTTCTCTAACAATTTTATTGATTTGAGGGTAATGAACGTGACTGATTCTCGGGAACAAATGGTGCTCAACCTGAAAATTCAGGCCTCCAGCGAGGATATTCACTATTTTACTTTTGGTTGCAAAATTTGAGGTGGTTAAAATTTGATGCACGGCCCATTCCGACTGCAATTCATTTCCATCGAACTCTGGCAAATGAAATTGTGTGTTTTCAACCACGTGAGCCAATTGAAACACAACGGCAATTAACCAACCACAGACAAACAACATAATTAAATAGCCAACAAGAGCTTTCAAAACTCCGAAGAAAATGAGGGGAAGTACTAAAAAGATGACGAGGTATCCTACCTTACTTACCCAGAAAATAATGTGCTCTTTCAATGGAATCTTCCGAATGGGTGTAACTCCTACTCGCTTATTGAAATACTTTCCAAAATCTTTGACGTACACCCACATGAAATAAGTCATGCCATAAATGATTGTCCAATAAATGAATTGATATCTATGAAACCAATATCTTTTTTGCTGTGCATTCACTCTTAGAAATGGCTGCACATCTATGTCATCATCAACTCCCTCAACGTTTGTAAATACGTGATGAATTTGGTTGTGTTTAATTTTCCATAAGAAAACGTTCCCGCCAATGAGGTTTAAGGAATACCCCGAAAGTTCGTTCACCCATCTTTTCGAAGAAAAACTTCCGTGAGCACTATCGTGCATTAAATTGAAGCCTATTGCCGCGAATACAACACCTAAAGTCCCCCAAAGCAGAAAATGTACGAATAGATTTTCAATGGCAAAAAGTAAGATGTAATTTACAATGAGCATGGCAACGAGCACAATGGCCTTGCAATAGATTTTCCAGTTACCTGTTTTCTGCACCCCTTTCTGTTGAAAGTACTGATCTACTTTTTCGCTCAACGCATTAAAAAACGGGTGAGCATGATTTCCTAATGTTACTGACAAAATATTTTACTTTGAATGCTAAGGTAAGGGAAGAAGCGAATAACTTTGCCACTTAATTTTTTCCGCTGTGAACAAACCTATCAAATCTGCCCTTATTTCAGTCTATTTCAAAGACGGTCTAACCCCAATTGTTCAACGTATGCATGATTTGGGCATAACACTTTACAGCACCGGAGGAACACAAACTTTCATTGAAGACCTTGGTATTCCCGTTATTCCTGTCGAAACATTAACGGGTTATCCCAGCATTTTTGGTGGTCGTGTAAAAACTTTACATCCGGGCGTTTTAGGTGGAATTCTTTATAGAAGAAATCACGAACAAGATGAACAAGAAGCTATTAAATACGGCATACAAGCCATTGACTGTGTAGTGGTAGATCTTTATCCGTTTGAAGATACTGTGGCAGCCGGAGGAAGCGCAGACGAAATCATTGAAAAAATAGATATTGGGGGCATTGCTCTTATTCGAGGTACTGCGAAAAATTTTCAAGACACGCTCATCATTCCTTCAGTCAATCATTATGCAGCACTTCAGAACATTCTGAACGAGCAACAAGGTGAAACTACATTGGAACAACGCAAGCATTTCGCCAAAGAAGCTTTTGAGGTTTCCTCTCATTATGACTCTGCCATTTACACATATTTCAAGGGTGAAAACAACGGATCTTTAAGAATTGCCAATAGAAATGAGCACGTTCTTCGCTATGGAGAAAATCCGCATCAAAAGGGCAGTTTCTATGGAGATTTAGATGCCCTCTTCACGAAACTGAATGGAAAAGAACTTTCGTACAACAACTTATTAGACGTTGAAGCAGCAGTGCAATTGATAGATGAGTTTAAAAACTGCAATCCTACGTTTGCTATTTTAAAACATAACAATGCCTGCGGTTTGGCAACACGCACTACCATGGCAGAGGCCTATGACGCAGCTTTTGCTTGCGATAGCACTTCGGCATTCGGTGGTGTTCTAATTTCGAATGGCACCATTGATCTTCAAACAGCAGAAAAAATAAACTCCCTGTTTTGCGAAGTCATTATTGCACCCAATTTCAGTGAAGAAGCTGTCCATCTTTTAAAATCAAAACCGAATCGCATCATACTCATTCGTAAGCAGACTCCATTGTTACAAACTTCGGTTCGCTCCATTCTGAATGGTTATTTGGTTCAAGACAAAGATGATGCAACCGAGACGGAAGCCGAACTAAAATTAGTAACTGAAAAGGGATTGGAAGCTTCAGAAATTAACGATTTAATTTTCGCAAATAAATTGGTCAAGCATACCAAGAGCAATACCATTGTTCTTGCAAAAAATGAAACTCTCATTGCTAGCGGAACGGGACAAACTTCACGTGTTGATGCATTAAATCAGGCCATAGAAAAAGCAAGACATTTTGGATTTTCTTTGGAAGGAACTGTTATGGCTAGTGATGCCTTTTTCCCTTTTCCAGATTGCGTTGAAATAGCGAATCAAGCTGGCATATGTGGTGTCATTCAACCTGGAGGTTCCATTAAAGATCAGCTGAGCATAGACTATTGCAATACACATGGATTAGCCATGTACATGACAGGTGTTCGACATTTCAAGCACTAAGATTTTTCTGACCAAATTCTTTTCTCAACCAGCTTCTGCTTGGTCTTAAAGAAAATGGCTGTGCTCTTTTCGAAAGACTCCGTGTAATCGGAAACCCAGAAATGATATTTAGGTTTTTTCCCTGAAGTGCACAGTAATCCCTTTTTACCCAAAGTTTCTTTTACTGCGCTTGCTACTACAGATGCGCTGTCTATGATTTCTATTTTCCCTTCATAAAAACGCTCAACCTCCTTTTTAATGAGCGGATAGTGCGTGCAACCTAAAATCAAGGCGTCTATTCCTTTGAAGGTTGGCTTCGCTAAATAATTATTTATGATAGTCTGAGAAATTTTGTTGTTAAAATATCCTTCTTCAATCATAGAGGCCAGCAGTGGCGTTGCATTCGATAGCACCTTAAGTTTCGCATTGTGTTTTTCAATGCGTTTCACATAGATTCTAGATTGAATTGTTCCCTTGGTTCCAATTACACCTATTTTACCCTTCTCATAGTGCTGGGCAGTGTAGGTTGCCACTGGATCAACTACGTTGATTACAGGCACGTGATTCGGAACCATTTTCAAAACCTCCTTGTAGGCGTGAGCAGATGCCGTATTGCACGCAATGACAATGGCCTTACAGTTGTTTGAAAGTAAAAGTTCAGTTATTTTTTTTGCATAGGACCGAATGCTTTCAGGCGATTTATCGCCGTATGGAAGATGAGCGGTATCTCCGAAATAAATAAACGATTCATTGGGCAATGCGCGTTGAATGGCCTTCGCTACAGTAAGCCCACCTATGCCTGAATCAAAAATTCCAATGGGTGTGTGACTCATAAAAAAATCCCGAAAATCGGGATCTTCATTTTATTTACCGTTTCCTCCAGGAGCAGGAGCAGGGATTTTCAGTTCAATTCTAAGTTTTTCAGTGATATCCTCACCGCCTTTGTATAGTAGATTTCCAGCGGCTGCATCAAATACATAAACGTAGTTATGCGTTTTTGCAATCTTTTCAACTGCCTTGTTGAATTCATCAATTAAAGGTTGCAATTGATCATCTTGAATCTTTTGTAATTCTGTGTTAGCCGTATTTTGAAAATCTACCATGTTTTGCTGATGGTCTGCAATGGCCTGGGCTTTACTTTGCTTGATAGCTTCTGGCCATCCGCCTTGATTCACAGGCAATTTAGACTTTGTTTCATATTCAGCAACCTTGGTCTCATACTCTTTTTGCATGGCCAAAAATTCATCTTCAAAAGATTTTTTTGCATCATTTAATACTTTCTCAACGTCTTTCATTTGAGGCATTTCAGCTACAATTTGTTGACTATCTACATGTGCTAATTTCTGTGCGAATGTGGTCAAACCAAGTGTGCAAAGGGCTGCAAGAACAATTACTTTTTTCATTTTTACTTATTTATCTTTTCTTCTTTCAATGACAGTACCAAAAATACGAATTACTTTCCTTTTCCACCTCCAGTTTTTGGCTGAGTGCGATCATTTCCTCCTTTTGGAGCGTCTGAATCGTCTGAATCTTCCTTATCACCACCCGATTTTCCATCTAGTGTTTCTCCTGGTTTCAATCCCATTTTTTTAATGACCTTGTCACTGATATCATGCTTGGGATTGGTGTATAACATATTCCCATGTTCAGATCGGTCGAATACAACCATGAGTGCGCTTGTTGAAGCTACTTCTTCAATGGCCTTGTAGATTTCTTCTTGAATTGGAGCAATGAGTTCTTCTCTCTTTTTAAATAATTCACCGTCAAGTCCAAACTTAGATTTTTGAAGTTCCATGGCCTCTTTCTTTCTTAATTCAATATCTCCTTCACGTTTCTTTCGCATGTCTTCTGTAAGCAAGATTTTCTCAGCTTGATATGCCTTTTCTAGCTGTAAGATTGATTCGTATTTCGCTTCAATTTCCATTTGCCACTGAGCAGATAATTCATTGATTTCCTTTTGTGCCGCCTCATAAGCCGGAATATGCGACAAAATGTATTTGGAATCTACGTATGCAAATTTCTGAGCATTCAGCGTAAGGCTGCATACTGCGATAATTGTAAGGAAGAAAATCTTTTTCATCATTATTAATTATTAAAGTTCACCCATGTTCATACCAATACTGAAGTGGAATTGTCCGCGAGCCATATTCGGGTAATTGGGAACGTCATCTAATCTCCATCCGTAATCAAATCCCAACAAACCAAACATAGGCAAGAAAATTCGCAGCCCTGCACCGGCCGATTTATATAGGTTAAACGGATTGTAATCTGTGAAGTCTGTCCATGTTCTTCCGGCTTCAGCGAAGGCCAATGCAAAAATGGTGGCTTGTGGATTTAATGAAATTGGATATCGCAATTCAGCACCGTATTTTGATATTACTGGGGCACCAACTCTATCGCTAGGCATGGTCAAAGACAAATCATCGTATCCACGCAAATTCACTATTTCGCGACCATCTAGCATGAACCCACTTAAATACACACCCCCCAAGTAAAATCTTTCAAATGGTGATGACCCCAATTTCTTATTGTATGTTCCTAAGAAACCGAATCCCACATGTGTATGCAACACCAACTTATTCGTCTTATGCTTATTGAGCGGAGTGTACCATTTAGCAGTAAATTTCATTTTATAATATTCCAACCAGTCAACTTTGTCTTGCTGGCTCATGGATTCATAATCATATGATTTCCCCATAAATTTTTCTCCAATAAACGTGTATGGTAATGTGCACTTTGTTGTCAATGTAATTTGTGACCCCCAGGTTGGATAAATATTATCTGAGATGGAAGTTCGAGCAAGGGTAAAATTAGCTGCTAGGTTGTTCGAATATCCATCTTTGAAACTGAAGAAAGAAGCATAATTGCTCAGGTTGAAGTGTTGGTATGAGATACCTGTTTGTACAGAAAACCAATCGTCTGGTTTTTGCAAGCGCTGTCCAAAAATCACAGACGCACCTGTCACTTGAAGTGATTGTCTAGCTGGATTCAATTCATCATCATTGATATATTTCTTCTGTCCGTTCGATTGAACCGTGTGCGTTACAGATACCATTAATGAATTTGGTTTCTTTCCTCCCAACCAAGGCTCAACAAAACTTAAACTGTATGATTGGAAAAACGTACCGTTACTCATTGCTCGGATAGACAATCGCTGTCCATCGCCGGTTGGAAGTGGGGACCAGGCTTCTTTTTTAAAGAAGTTTCTCATGCTGAAGTTATTGAAGCTTAACCCCAGCGTACCTACAACACGTCCACCGCCCCAACCACCAGAAAGTTCTATTTGATCCGATGGTTTTTCAGCAACAACATATTCCAAATCAACAAGTCCTTCATCAGGTCTTGGATTGGTTCGAACATCAAATCCTTCTGGATCAAAATAACCCAATGCGTTCAATTCTCTCTGGGTTCGCATGAGGTCTGAGCGATTAAAGAGATCGCCCGGAAGGGTTCTAATTTCTCTGTATATGACGTGATCATTGGTTTTATCATTTCCAGAAACAGATACAGTTCCTAATCGATACTGCTTCCCTTCACCCATTCGAATTTCAATATCAATGCTATCTGGCGGAACCAACGACTCTACAGGATAAGCATAGAAGTTTAAATATCCATCATCGGAATACAAAGAAGCAATGTCTCTTCCATTCTGATTCATGTTAATTCGGGTTTGAAGAACTTCCATATTGAAGACATCACCCTTCTTAATATTCAATACACTATCTAAACTTGAGCTTCGGTATTTGGTATTTCCAATGAACGAAATGTTTCTGAAGTAGAATTTATTTCCCTCTTCAACCTCAATTCTAACTTTCAAACGTTCTGGGCTAATTCTATACACGGAATCCTTCAAGATTCGCATGTTGCGGAACCCCTCCTTGTTGTATTTATTTACGATAGCCACTTTATCTTCTTCGTATTCTTCATCAATGAATTTTGAAGATTTGAATACTCTCCACCAGGCAACAGACTTGGTGTTTTTCATGGCCCAATTCAATTTGGCAGTTTTGAATTGTGAAACACCAACCCATTCAATTTCTTCAATTTTAATGCGATTTCCGCGCTCAATGTCAAATGTTAACTCTACAGAATTTGGAAGGTTATCATAAGGCTTTTCCTTGATACTTACCTGTGCGTTATAAAACCCTTTCTCTAGGTAGTATTCACGAATGACATTAATGGCAGTTGCTTTCAGATTTTCGTTCGCAACATTCCCTGTTCTAATCTTCATTTTCTCTCTGAGGTTGTCAGCTTCAGATTTCTTAATTCCATCAAATCTAAAAACCCCAAGTCTTGGCATTTCTTTTACCACAATAACGAGATAGGCATCATCGCCGTGTGCTTCTGCCAATCGAATATCGATATCTGAAAAAAGTTGATTGGTCCATAGCTTTCTCACTGCGTCTGCAATTTCATCTCCTGGAATCATGAGCTCTTGGCCCACTTGCAGACCTGCAAAAAGTTTAATGGCCTGTGGATCGGTAAACTCAGCACCTAGCACCGTAATACCCGCTATTTTCATTTTCCGCGGTTCGGCATAATCTACATTGGTATTGCCTAGCTCAATTTGGGCAAATCCTTGCTGATTCATCAAGAATAACGCGCAGATAACTATGCAAAAGTGAATGAATTTCATTTAATAAGTTCTTCTAATGTTTGTTCCGAGGTCTTCCCAAATCTTCTCTCTCTTGTTTGATAATCAAGAATGGCTTGAAAAAAATCTTCCTCTTTAAATTCTGGCCACATCACTGGAGTAAAATGAAATTCGGAGTAGGCAATTTGCCACAACAAAAAATTACTTATTCTGTGCTCACCACTTGTTCGAATTAACAACTCCGGATCTGGAATGCTTGCTGTTGAGAGATGTGCTTCTATGGTGGCGCTGGTAATTTCTTGAGCCGGAATTCCTGCACTCGTTATGGACCTTACTGCTTCTACCAACTCCCATTTTGCACTGTAGTTCAATGCTAAAACAAGCACAAGATCATTATTTTCTGCGGTTTCAGAAATAACGGCTTTCAATTGATTTCTACATTTTTCAGGAAGGTTCTCCGTATCACCAATGGTTCTCAGTTGAATACCCTTTTCTTTCAATTCACCTAATTCTGAAATAAGTGTACTCACCAACAAATCCATTAGGGCATCAACCTCTTCCTTTGGTCTATTCCAGTTTTCAGTAGAAAACGCATAGAGTGTGAGGTATTTGACATGGCTTTTACGTGCAGCTCGAATGGCTTCTCGAACAGATTCAACGCCGTTGAAGTGACCGAAAATGCGCTCTTTCCCTTGATTTTTCGCCCAACGTCCATTTCCGTCCATGATGATGGCAACGTGTTCAGGTGATTTTTCAAGGTCTATTTTCTGCAGTAAACTCATTGTAGCGCGAAGATACGTTATTTCCAACAGGTTGTGCCTTTCCTGTCAATGCGAACGTGAAGTGATGCCATGCAAAAAAAGTAAAGATCCTTTCTTCCTGGATCACCCCGCTGCATGCCTGTGTTATTGATGTTCTCTTGGTTCAAAGCTTGATTCGCGAGATTGGCAGCAAGCTGCCCTCTTGAATTGGCCAATACGGTTGGATCTTCATAGACCGTAGAGATATCATCAAAATAATCTGTCCAAGTTTTTCTAATTCCCCATTCAAATGATATTCCTGCAAATCCAAACATATTCATTTTCAGACCCAACCCAAACGGAATAGAGAAGCCCGCCAACTTATATTGATCTCCTGAATTACTCCATTGACCTTCCGTACCGAGCGTCTGCAAAGAGATCCAATTTCCTTGCGTGTACCCTTGTGGGTCCATTCGATAATAGCAAATACCTGAGAACAAATAAGGAGAAATTTTATCTTTACTATTCAACTGATAATCAAAATAATTGACTTCCGTAATAAATGAAAATTCATAAAAATTATTACGAAAATTGAGATTGCGGTTGGCTCGCCAAGGATCACTGCTATTCTTATCCCAA
>JBJTWB010000089.1:0-11550 GCA_046081505.1 Bacteroidota bacterium
GTCAAGGAACTTCAAGTATTGAAGTGCTCTGGGACAGCACCACATCCACTTTCGCGTCGGTTCAAATCATTTGGAGTAACACTTACGGATGTGAGCATAGCGATGCTCAGGCTGTTTCAATTCAGCCAGATGCCGTTGAAGAGGGTGTGTTGATTTCAGATCAAATCGTTTTGTTTCCAAATCCTTCACAAGGAATCTTTCGATTGAGAGGCTTGGATACTAATAAATCGTATTCACTCAACATTGTGGATTTAAGTGGTAAAATTGTTTCAACGCTTTATGTAAATCAGCATACAGATTTTGAAGTCAATGCTATTGAACTACAGAGCGGAATGTATTTCATTCGAATTACTGCCGATGGAAATACACGCACGCTTCCACTTCAAATTGTGCAATAACGGTTTTAATTTATTTTTGCAAAAAATACAACTATGAGATTTAGACCCGGAGTGCAAACTGGAGATGAGGTTACAGCAATACTGAATGACGCAAAAGAACGTGGATATGCACTTCCCGCGGTTAACGTAGTGTCTACGAACAGTATAAATGCTGTATTAGAGACTGCAAAAGATTTAAACTCACCTGTCATTGTTCAATTTTCAAATGGTGGAGGGGCGTTTTACGCGGGTAAAGCATTGGATAATAAAACGCAAGCTGCATCTGTCTTAGGTTCAGTTAGCGGGGCAATGCATGTGCACCTTCTTTCAGAAATGTATGGTGTTCCGGTGATTATGCATACTGATCATTGTGCGAAAAACTTACTTCCTTGGATGGACGGTATGTTAGAGCATGGTCAACAGCATTTTGAAAAAACAGGAAAATCACTTTTCAGTTCTCACATGCTCGACTTTTCAGAAGAACCTCTTTCAGAAAATATTGAACTTAGCGCTTCCTATTTTGAAAAAATGACTTCCATGGGAATCACATTGGAAATTGAATTAGGGGTCACTGGAGGTGAAGAAGATGGTGTCGACAATTCAGATGTTGATAGTTCAAAGCTATACACCCAACCCGAAGAAGTTGCATACGCATATGAGCACATGATGAAGGTTTCAAATCGATTTACCATTGCCGCAGCTTTCGGAAATGTGCACGGCGTCTATAAACCCGGAAACGTGAAGCTTTCACCCATCATTTTGAAAAACTCACAAGACCACATTCAGAAAACGTTTGGCACATCTGAGAAACCTGTCAATTTTGTTTTTCACGGCGGAAGTGGTTCTACAAGAGAAGAAATACGTGAAGCCATTTCTTACGGCGCAGTAAAAATGAATATTGATACCGACATGCAATGGGCCTATACTGTTGGTATCCGCAACTACATGTCTGGTAAGGCTGCCTATTTGCAGAATCAGATTGGGAACCCCGAGGGTGAAGACAAGCCAAATAAAAAGTATTATGATCCCCGTGTTTGGTTGCGTGAAGGTGAAAAGGAATTTGTGTCTCGCTTGAAGTCAGCATTTGAAGATCTAAATGCTGTTGGTAGAAACGCATAAAAATGCGCTTCTGAGCACTTTGTGCTGATGTGCTGACGTATATTTGATACCAAAGCAATTTGGTATGATCAAACATGTAATAGCCCTAACACTTTCCTTTCTAATTGTCAATGCCTATGCGCAAGATCGAATTCGAGGAGAGGTCATTGTTCAACTTAAGAAAGATAAAACAGCGCAACAGGCTTTACTTGAGCTAAACGAAACTTTTGGCATTCAACCTGATTTCAAATTGACAGGAGAGCTCAGTGATATCATGCGTATTTTTCATTTTACTTTCAACGAAGATTTTCTTCCCATAGCCGAGATTATTCGTTTTGTACCAACCTCGTCTACCATGGCTCAAGCCCAAATCAATAGGCTCATGCAAGAGCGACTCACACCGAATGATCCTTCCTATGGTCAACAATGGTTTCACAATGATCCGCAGGACAATGACATTGACTCTGATTTGGCATGGGATGTTACAACGGGGGGATTAACTTCCCTGGGAGATCAAATTGTTGTTTGCGTGGTTGAGGGTGGTGGTGCTAAATGGGATCACCCAGATATTATTGAAAATCATTGGATCAATAGCAATGAAATTGCAAGCAATGGTATTGACGATGATGGCAATGGATATGTTGATGATGTTGATGGATGGAATATTTCAAATACTACAGACAACATAAGCACGGGAAATCATGGAACCCAAGTTAGCTCAATGATTGGTGCTAAAGGTGACAATGGTGTAGGAATTACTGGAGTCAATTGGAATGTAAAAATCATGCAAGTCCAAATGGGGTATGTGAGTGAGGCAAATGTAATCGCCGCCTACAACTACCCCTTGAAAATGCGTAAAATTTACAACCAGACCAATGGAGCATCAGGTGCATTTGTAGTAGCCACCAACAGCAGTTGGGGAATTGACAACGGACAGCCTTCGAGTGCACCGCTGTGGTGCGCTATGTACGATTCACTTGGATTTTACGGTGTGTTATCATGTGGTTCAACGGCAAATAACAATGTGAATGTAGATGTGGTAGGTGATTTACCCACCGCTTGTCCGAGTGAATTTATGGTCGCTGTTACCGCCACAAACAACGCTGATGTTCGAACTTTCAGTGGATATGGTGTAGTGAATATTGACATTGCTGCTCCGGGTGAAAATGTATATCTGGCAGGCAATACAAACTATGGAAATACGAGCGGAACTTCTTTTGCGGGCCCATGTGTTGCTGGAGGCATTGCGTTACTATACAGTGCCCCTTGTGCGTCAATTGCTGCGATAGCCCATGCTGATCCACAACTTGGTGCTCAGATGGTTCGCGATTATATCTACAACGGGGTTGATTTAGTTTCAAACTTATCGAATGAAGTTGCTACAGGAGGAAGACTGAATGTTAATACGAGTTTGACTTTGTTGTTAAACGAATGTTCTGCGGGAGGATGCATTGCTCCATTTTCATTGAATGCAACTCAAACACTAGGAACCACAACTTATACACTGAGTTGGGCCTCTCTTGATGGAACAACCGGATTCAATTTGCAATATAGGCCGCTTGGTGCAGCAACATGGACCGTAGTGGAGAATATTACTTCCAATAATTTTATACTTGAAAACTTGATTTCTTGCACCGAATTTGAATTCCAAGTAGCGAGTATCTGTGATATAACAACAAGTGAATGGACTGCATCTTATGTTTTTCAGACTGATGGATGTTGTGTGAATCCGTCTACATACACGGCTACCAATATATCTCCAGTTTCAGCAAGTGTTACTTGGGAAAATATTTTAGCGGCAGAAGGTTATAGCATTGTACTCACCTGGCCCGGTGGGCAGAGTCAATTGGCTGTACCTACCAACAACATAAATTTGATCGATTTAGATTCTTGTACAACATACACCATTAGTGTATTTTCTACATGTGCAAATCCTGAAGTTACCCCAACTGAATTTACTTTTAATACTACGGGCTGTGGTTCTTGTACCGATATTACATATTGCGATGCCAACGGAGGATCTGTTACTGATGAATGGATTGATAATGTGACTATAGGAAACTTCTCAAACACTTCTTCTACCAATGCCGTTTATTCTGACTATACCGATTTATATGTTGGAACACTTCAAGCAGGACAATCCTACGCAATTTCACTTAGTCCAGGTTATAGCGGATTTTCGTACAATGAATATTTCAAAATTTGGATAGATTATAACGGAAATGGCACATTCGATGAACCAAATGAATTGGCATTTGATGGAGGTGGTGCCACAACCTCTGCCGAGACCGGAACAATAACAATTCCTGAGGGTTGTATAGAAGGTAGCACAAGAATGCGTGTTGGTATGGCCTACGTTGGAACCTTTGGAAATGGCACACCACCCGCTGCTTGTGGATCATATAACTATGGCGAAGTAGAGGACTATTGTGTAATGCTAGACCCCACCGTATACCTCAGCGAAGCGACTAAATCTGAATTAAATGTTTTCCCCAATCCTGCAGACCAATATCTGCAACTTGAATTAGACTTCCCAATTCAAACCGTAGAAATCTTAAATGCCCTGGGACAAAGCGTATACTACGGTCCATATTTTGGCAAATTAAACGTGGTCAGCTTACCTTCAGGTTGGTATTGTGTTCAAGTTAAATCAGATTCGGTTATTTTTCAATCACCATTTTGGAAACGATAATGAACTTTTTTATCGTTCTCATAGTATAATAGGTATATGACAAGAACCGCACTCATATTTATTTTTTGCATCCTTGGCTCTTTGGTTGCCCAAGCCACTCACAATAGAGCGGGCGAAATTATTTATGAGCATGTGAGTGGATTCACCTACAAAGTAACCATAAACACCATTACAAAATCCAGTAGCACTGCGGCAGACAGACCATGGCTCAAAATTAAATGGGGTGATGAGCCTGCCAATATTTTGGATACTGATTTAGATAGTCTTGAACGAAGTTTAGAAGAAGTATTGCCAGGAGATGCGAAAAGAAACCAGTATATTGGTTACCATACGTATGCGGGTGCAGGTATTTTCACACTCATTGTGGAAGATCCTAATCGGAATTTTGGCGTAATTAATATTTTTAATTCAGTGAATCAGGTTTTTACCTTGGAGACAGTGCTTGTCATTTCACCTCAAACGGGACACAACAATTCTGTTCAACTGCTCAAACCTCCTATTGAACAAGCCTGCATTTTTCAACCTTGGATTCACAATCCAGTGGCTTATGATCCTGATGGTGATTCGCTGGTGTACTCTTTGGTGCCTTGTTTGGGAGAAAATGCTGAAACATTAACTGGGTGGGCTCCTCCAGAGGTATCTACAGCAGACCCAACAGACATCTTTATTATTGATTCCCAAACGGGCGATGTACAATGGTTGGTTCCGCCGTTGGCTGGGGAATTCAACATTGCTATTCTGATTCAGGAATTTCGAAACGGCATTTTGGTTGGAAGTGTCTTAAGAGACATGCAAATTACAGTTGTTACTTGCAACAACGAGCCTCCAGTTATCTTTCCCATCACTGATTATTGTGTGGAAGCAGGCGGCATGATTCAATTCCAAGTTCAGTTTAGTGATCCAGATGGGAATAACGTTGACATTACAGCTTTCGGCGGACCTATGACCAATGTTCTGCATGAGGCTGAATTCAACCCTTTCACAAACATTTTTTCTTTGGCAGCCAGAATGTGCCGAAGTTCGGGCTGCTCCATACACCGTGAGCTTTGAAGCATTAGATGATGGCTATGTGAACTTGGCAGACATTGAGTCCGTAAATATCACTGTAGTTGCACCTAAAGTTGAAAATGTGCAAGCATCTGCGGTTGGCTCCATAGTCAACATCACCTGGTCACCATCTCCCTGTGCCAACTCCTTCAGTAATTACGAAAGCACCTTGGTGAAATATCTAGTTTACCGAAAACAAAACGGATTTGCTTTCAACCCCGATCTCTGCGAAGTAGGAATGCCGGGTTACACCGGATACCAACTCATTGGTGAATCTATTGGTCTAAATAATACAAGTTTTATTGATAATGCTCCCGGCTTTGGAGTTCCATTTTGTTACCGAATTGTAACCGTTTGGCCTGACGGAGCCTTGAGCTATGCAAGCGAAGAATCATGTGTTACTATTCGAAAAGATGTGCCTGTAATGACAAACGTTAGTATTATCAGTACAAATCTGACCATTGGAAGTGACAGTATTCGATGGTCTGCTCCTACTGAATTAGACACCAGTATTTACCTTCCCCCCTACTTCTATCTTCTAGAACATCAAATTGATGATGTTTGGGAAACCATTCACACAACCACAACATTCAACAGTCTATTGGGTGGAGATACAACCTATGTTCATACAGGAATTAATACCGTTGGAAGTTCACATTTCTATCGCGTGAAGTTTTTTTCACAAGGAAATTTTGTATCACAATCTAACCCTGCAAGTTCTCCATTTGTTAATGCTACACCAACAGACAACGCTGTGACATTGAATTTAACTGGGAACTTTCCATGGCTCAATTACAAATATGACATTTACAGGAAAGCGCCGGGAGAGTCAAACTACTCGTATTTGGCTACCACCCAATACCCATTGTATACAGACACCGGATTGGTCAATAACCAAAGTTATTGTTATTTAATTCAAACACTAGGTACGTTCGACACACCATCAATTACCGATAGTTTATGGAACTGGTCACAAGAAATATGTGCGGTACCTTATGACGCTACTCCACCCTGCGCACCCAACCTTCAAGCTGCCAGTGACTGTGAAAATTTAACTCTTGAATTGAATTGGAATTATTTCGACGCGAGTTGCGCACCTGACGTTACTTCTTATGTTCTTTACTACGCTGAAACGGAAACAAGTCCGTTTGAAATTTTAGACACTATCTCTAACGACGATTTACACTCCTATGCATTTACCCATCCAAACGGACTGCAGAGTATAGCGGGGTGCTTTGCAATTACAGCATTGGATTCGCTCAATTTTTGGCCAGATGGATTATTGCATCAGAATGAAAGTGCATTTAGCAATATCATTTGCATTGATAATTGCCCAACGTACGAGCTTCCGAACATTATAACACCAGATGTAGATGGTTCTAATGATGTCTTTCAACCATTTCCTTACCGCTCCATTGAAAGTATTGAAATGAAAATATTCAATAGATATGGTACGCTTCTCTTCGAGACTACTGATCCCGATGTGCTTTGGAATGGAGAAGATGCCAACACTGGAATCTTGTGTAGTGACGGAGTATATTATTACACTGTAACGGTCAATACCATTCGCACGCAAGGTGTAGTTGCAATAAATAAAGAAGGATATTTACAAATTCTGCATGCCAAACAAGCTACGGAGACGCAATAAAATATGTTTACAGGAATAATACGAAATACGGGATTGGTTCATTGTGTTGATGAGACAAAAGGAAATATAGAACTTTGGATAAAAGCAGAGATTGCGCATCAAATTCAAATTGATCAGAGTATTGCTCACAATGGTATTTGCTTAACCGTAGTGGAAATTGTTGAAGACATGTATCGGGTTACAGCAATACCAGAAACTAGAAAAAAAACCACCATTGATACTTGGGTCAAAGGAGATGTATTGAATTTGGAATTCAGTTTGGCCATGGGAGACAAATTAGATGGACACCAAGTTCAAGGTCATGTTGATACAATTGCTACCTGCACAAGCAAGGAAATGACTGGTGGTTCTTGGAATTACCGGTTTAAGTACGATCAAACACAAGTTGAGTATCGAGTGGTCAACAAAGGAAGTATTGCCATTAACGGCATCAGTTTAACAGTTGTTGACCCAACTGATGATGAGATTGGTGTATCAATCATACCCTACACCTATGAAAATACCAATATGCGGTTCATTGAACGCGGTTCTGTAGTAAATTTAGAATTCGACATCATTGGAAAATATATTGAACACTATTTGAAACGTTATGGCCTTGTGCAATAAACCAATTATAATTCTGATTGCTCTTGTACTGTGTCTCACTTCACATGCGCAGTTGAGAAAGAAAAAAGCGCTGGTACATTTCGGTGTGGGTTATAGTGCAATGAGCATTTTTATGAATCAAGGTCCTGTAAAGGACAGTAGCGTCTCTCTCATTGGATACACTACGCCTTCGGCGAATGCCATGTTGGAATTTTCGCTTACAAAGAAGAGAAAGAAGTGGAAGCAAAACCTAGGCGTCTATTGCACCCGTCAATCGGGACATATCAACTCATCGAATTACACTTGGACCGATTCACTTGGAACAACAACCATAGAAGAAGAATTCAAATGGAAATTAATAAAAAACACATTTGGATTGCGCTACACATTTGTTTGGAAGATACCCATTGGCAAAAAAGGTGATTTGGGATATACCATTTTGAAAAAATTACATGTTAGCAGAACAAATGGATTTGTATACTCTGGCTTGAGTGCTAGTTATAGTCTCTACGAAAATATCATTTCAACCAATAATCCAAATTTCAACAACAATAAATTCAAATTGCGCTCATTTGACGGTCAAATAATTTTATTAGGTGTAACCGGATTTCGCCCACACAGCGGTGTTGGATTCAATATGGAATTTGCGGTTGGCGGGCCTTATTTTATCAAGGCTGGTTTAGTTTTCGCGCTTTAATTAAAATACCCTAGTGGTTACTGATATGTGATTGCTACCACCTGCCACGTGATAAATAGATCGACCATAGCTTATTTGAAACTTTTTAAACTGCATACTTGCGCCAAAACTGAATCCGGCCGTTGCTGGTTTATTCGGAATACCAAGTTCTTTACGCTGGCGGTAGTTGTATCCCAAGGCCAACTTGAAATTCTGACCAAATAGAATTTCAGACCCCAACACCAAATGGCGCATGAGCCGATCACCGAACTCCCAGGTATTGTTGCCAATGGGTTCTCCTGTGAGCGGATCAATTACAATAACAGCATTTGGATCAGAATAGGTGATGTCGAATTTTTGAAGGTTTTCGTAAACCAGGTGAAATCTAAAAGGAGCATTTTTGGGCTGCTTGCTCATTCCTATTTGCACTTCCAATGGTAGCTTTTCTCTGTCTTTAGATGTAAACGTACTGAGTTGAGCCCCTATATTTTTCACCATAAGACTCGCTGCAAATTTTGACTTTGGATTCACATAATTGGCGGCTACATCTGCTGCTAAGGCATAGGATTGGTAAACATCATATACGGCATAGAGATTTTTTAAACTAGCACCCAATCTCCACAAGGAGTCTATCTGATAGCTTGCGCCAAGATGCAGCGCATATTCATTGTTTGAAACTGTACCTAAAGCATTTCCCAATCCGTCGAGTCGGTTAGACTCTCCGTAACTAAAAAACTGCATGGTTGCGGCATAGGCAAGTTTACTTTTTGGTTTGTGAAAAGCGATAGTTGAATATCCGAAGTTCGATTGTGCGAAGTAACGTACATAACTCATACCCAATTGCCCAGCCATGGCAGAGTCAATTAGGGCGGGATTACAAGTTACCAAATGGATATCTCCGCCAGGGAGGGCCATACCACTTCCACCTAATGAAGCAATTCGAGCTGACCCAAAAACATTTAATCCTGAAAAAACGGCTGTGGCACTTTGACCGTGCAGAAGCTTTGAAAAGAGAATGAGAAGGATTAACAGGCGATGCTTCATGAGGTAAATATGCGACATGGTAGTCAAACTACAAAACACTATAATTATTTTACTTCGCTCTTTCTTTCAAAAGTGCTTTGTCTAAAACCTCATACATTTCATTCACGTAGTGAAATTTCAATCCACGGAGGTAGCGTGCATCTATTTCTTCAATGTCTTTTTTATTCTTTTCACACAGAATTATTTCCTTGAGCCCCGCACGTTTTGCGGCTAAAATTTTCTCTCGAATTCCACCAACAGGAAGCACTTTTCCGCGCAAGGTAATTTCACCAGACATGGCTAAATACTTCTTCACCTTTCTTTTTGTAAAGGCTGAAGCTAAGGCTGTAAGCATGGTTATTCCAGCGCTTGGCCCATCTTTGGGAACAGCACCCTGAGGCACATGGATGTGCACGTTTTGCTCATCAAAATACTCGGGTGTCATTCCAATCAAATCTGCATGTGATTTTAGATACTCTAAAGCAAGAGTTGCACTTTCCTTCATCACATCTCCTAAACTTCCTGTAAGGGTTAACCTTCCCTTTCCTTTCGTGAGACTTGATTCAATGAACAGAATGTCACCACCTGTTGGAGTCCATGCTAAACCTGTAACTACACCCGGTACATCATTATCGTCATATCGGTCTTTTTCATAAGAAACGCCAAGCACTCGGGTAACTTCCTCTTTTGAAACAACAAGATCAAATGCTTCATCGAAAGCTAACATTTTTGCTCTGTTTCGAATCATCTTTCCAATGCGTTTCTCGAGGTTCCGCACACCACTCTCATTGGTGTAAGACTCAATAATAAATTCAAGAGATGCCAAGCTAAATTTCACTTGTTTATCATTCATTCCATTCTCACGAAGTTGCTTTGGAATCAAATGTCTTTTCGCTATTTCCAACTTTTCTTCAAGGGTATATCCGTTTACTTCAATAATTTCTAACCGATCACGAAGCGCAGGTTGAATTGAACTTAAAGAGTTACTGGTAGCCACAAATAACACCTTACTTAAATCATAATCCAATTCAAGATAATTATCGTAAAAAGCATGATTTTGTTCTGGGTCCAAAACTTCCAACATGGCTGAAGACGGATCACCGTGAACACCTTGTCCAATTTTATCTATTTCATCCAAGACAAACAATGGATTACTTTTCCCTGCCTTTTTCAAATTTTGAATAATTCTTCCGGGCATTGCTCCTATGTATGTCTTGCGATGACCACGAATTTCAGCTTCGTCATGCAAGCCTCCCAATGACATGCGAATGTATTTTCTATCGAGTGCTTCAGCAATGCTTTTCCCCAATGAAGTCTTACCCACCCCGGGAGGTCCGTACAAGCAAATGATTGGAGACTTCATATCGCCTTTAATTTTCAGAACGGCCAAATGTTCGAGAATACGTTCTTTCACTTTTTCCAATCCAAAATGATCACGGTCTAAAATTTTCTTCGCTCGCTTTAGGTCGAAGTTGTCATCACTACAATCATCCCAAGGGAGATCCAAAAGCAGATCGAGATAATTGGACTGCACGCTGTACTCAGCAACTTGTGGATGCATGCGTTCAAGTTTGCCGATCTCTTTTTCAAATGTTTGAGCTACCTGCTCAGGCCATATCTTTTTTGACGCTTTTGCACGCTTCTCTTCTATCTCTTCTTTTTGGGGATTTGCCCCAAGTTCTTCTTGAATTTGTTTGATTTGTTGATTTAAAAAATACTCGCGTTGCTGTTTCGAGATATCGATATGAACCTTTTTCTGTATCTCCTTTTTCATTTCGAGCATTTGAAGCTCGTGACTTAAATACTCCAGCACTTTTTTTGCACGTTCTTCTAAATCGGCAATTTCAAGCAATTGTTGTTTCAACTCCACTCCTGCCTTCATGTTTGAAGAAATGAAATTGGTAAGGAATGAAAGTCCACTGATGTTTTTAATCGCTAATCCGGCTTCACTAGGTATCTCTGGCGATAACGTGATAACACCTAGCGCGTGTTCTTTCAATGATTCATACAATGCTTGTTGTTCTTTATTCTTTGCGTTGTTATTGGTTTCATGGAAGGCCTCTACCTGTGCTTTGAAATAGGGGTCTGATTGCACCATTCCTTTTATTTCAAATCGTTTTTTACCTTGTAAAATAACAGTAGTACTTCCATCGGGCATGCGTAACATACGCAAGATGGTGGCTTGTGTTCCAATGGTATGTATATCTGAAAATCCGGGATCTTCAATTTCCGCATTTCGCTGAGCTACCACTCCAATGAGCTTCGTTCCTGTATTCGCATCTTGAATAAGTCGAATACTACGGTCTCTTCCAACCGTAATTGGAATAACTACGCCCGGAAATAAAACGGTGTTCCGCAAGGGTAAAATAGACAATACTTCGGGAGTATCTTCTTGGTCCATTTG
>JBJTWB010000090.1:0-5175 GCA_046081505.1 Bacteroidota bacterium
ATCGGCTGTTTCTCCGCCTGTTGTATGAATCTGTACCCCGTGACGTGCAAGTTCAGCACACAACTCTTCTGTTCCTTCAATAATGGCAGAAATTACATCACCAGAAATCAAGTTTTTATTCCGCCCTATGGTACTACTTAATAAAATTTCAGAGGTTGCTCCAACGCACAATAAATCATCTAAGTTCATGACCAAGGCATCTTGAGCTATACCCTTCCACACCGAAAGATCTCCCGTTTCTTTCCAATACATGTATGCCAACGCAGATTTTGTTCCAGCACCATCAGCATGCATAACAATGCAGTGTTCTTCGCTACCCGTTAAATAATCAGAAATGATCTTACAAACCGCTTTTGGAAACAATCCCTTATCTACATTTTTAATGGCGGCATGCACGTCTTCCTTATCGGCGCTAACTCCTCTACTGTTGTACCTGTTTTCGTTGGAATTCATATTAAAATAATGAAAAAGGGCTGACAATCTTGTCAGCCCTTAATTTCGTTTAGTTGCTATTTCGTTTTCGGAACGTAATCAAAACCAATGATTCTGAATGTTGTTCTACGATTCAATTGATGCGCTCGTTCTTTGGCCTCATTCGTTGTGAGCGAATTGATATACGCTTCTGTAAGAGTGGTTCCAATTGGGAACTCCTCAAACAAATCCTGACTAATACGGTCACCAGCTTTGATTTCTCTTGGAACTTCTTCACCCATTCCTTTCGCCACCAATCTTCCTGCTTCAATACCTTTTGAGATGAGATAATCCACACATGTCTGCGAACGTTTTTGAGATAAAATCTTATTCGCTTCATTTGTATCACGCGAGTCAGTATGAGATTCCAATTGAACAATGTAAGTTGGATTCTCTTTTAATATGTTCAGCAAATAATTCAGCGAGTCAGCAGAATTCACTGGAACAGGACCATTCGCATTGATTAACAAATTCCATTTTGCCAATTCATAAAGTACAGTTGGCATTGGATATTCTTTGTCTTTTTCAATTGGAGTTAGGAAATAATCTTGTGTGAAGTTTGTAGAAACCTTTGCTCCGACTGTTGAGAAACGATCTTTCGTTCCCAAGAAATTCTGTTTCGTAACATCTACTGAATACTTGGTTTCACCTTTCACTTTTGTACGATCCAAGCTGAATTGACCGTTTTTGTCTGTAGTCATGTTATACGTAGAACCATCACTACCCACAACAACTACAGTACAACCTTCCAATTTCTCACCGGTCTTCTTATTGTATGCAGTACCAGTCATTTCGAATACCAAAGGCAATTCGTAAACTCTCCAGATATCGTCTTTTCCTTTACCGCCTGGACGGTTTGACGTAAAGTAACATCCGAAAATACCTTCCATTAACTCTCCGTCAATAATTGGTTTTTTGTCAATAATGAAAGCAAAATCATCTGATGCACTGTTTATTGGAGCTTCCAGGTGTTCTGACTTTCCGAAAGTCATTTCTCCTGTAGAAGCCGCTTTATAAATATCCAAACCGCCTAAGCCTGGTAATCCGTTTGAAGAGAAATAAAGTGTCCCGTCATCATCAACGAAAGGATAGTAATCATCACCGGCAGTATTCACCGATTCAAGATTTTTCAATTCTACCCATTTTTTTAATTTCTTGTCCCACTTCATGTACCAAATATCTCTTCCACCTTTTCCGCCAGGCATATTTGAAGCAAACAACAAGAACTGCTCATCGGGGGTCATGCAAGGTTGACCCACACGCGAAGAATCGTCAGAATTGCGATCAATTACCTCAATCAAAGTTGGAGCAGCATAATTATCACCTTGACGAACAGCAGTGTACAAGTCACAACCCATGCGATCTTTTTTGTCGAAACCGCAACGCGTGAATATCAAATTTTTAAAGTCGCGGTCAAACGCAGCAGCTCCCTCGTGAACTCCAGTATTTACACTTGCATTCACAGGCATTGGGGCTTGATTACCCTTAAACTTCTTGTCTAATTTTACCGTGTATAAGTCCTGAAACGCTTCTCCGTAATGAGGGTCATTTCCTGCACCGGTCGTTGAACCTTTGCGTGAAGAAGATAAAATAAACTCATCAAACTTTTTAGATGAGTAGGTCAAACCGTAATCCATAGCGTCTGAGTTCCATGTTTCCATGTTCTCAGCTTGAAGACGACGCTTAGGTAAGTCCTTTTTCATCTTACCCACTTCCTCACAGATTTTAATTTGAGCTTCTGCTTTAGAACCGTTTCCTCCGCGCTCTTTGTATTTTTTGTACTGAACAATAGCGTCTTCTAGACGATCCATTTCTTGTAAACACTTTCCGAAGTTGAAATAAACTTCAGCGTTTTTCTTGTCATACTGACTTTGAATGGCCTTGTCATAAAAATCTAAAGCCATACCGTAGTTGGTTGAAATACGGTAACATTCCGCAATTTGAAAAAGGACTCTTCCCTTTTCTTCGATGTTCTTAATCTTCGGTAATTCGCCTTTGTAAAGCTCAGCCGCTTGGTAATAACCGCCTGCCGCAAATTCAAGGTCAGCCTTTTCAATTTTCTTGTTTTGTCCAAAGGCAATCATTCCGAAAGCCATCAATAGCACAGTCAAGAAATAAGATTTTGTCAATTTCATATGAATTGAATTAGTTCAATAAGGTTAGTTCATTGCGAAAATAATCAAATTTCCCAATTTTCGCATGTTTTTAACAAATTAAGCACTAGCAAGTAAACAAGAGTTCTCTCATTTTCGGCAGCGGCCATTCTTGGTCATCTACCAAAGCTTCCAACTGATCAGCCGCATCGCGGGCTTGATCCATGAGTGGTTTAATTCGACTACAATATACGGCAGCCACTGCTTCTGGCGAGGCGCCTTCAATCTTTGCCTGTTCTTTTTGAATAGCATCTACTTTGGACTTTAGCGCATTAATTTGGATTCCCAAAGTCTTTACAATTTCCATTTGAGTGGCTCCAATTTTTTTGAATTCGGTCCCAAAAACATCTTTTAACCCCTCTAAATTTTCGACCAATTTGCTTTGATATTGAATTGAGGCTGGTATTATCTGATTCAAGGCAAGATCCACCACAAGTTCTGCCTCAATCTCGCGTCTTCTCCCATAGTTTTCCACTTCAATCTCGTAGCGAGCATGAATTTCTTCACTTGTTAAGACATTCAATTTTTCAAACATGGCAATTACTTTTTTGTCTTTCCATACTTTCAATGCAGTTGGGGTATCCTTCATGTTCGAAAGTCCTCTTTTAGCTGCTTCCTTCACCCATTCATCTCCGTATCCATTTCCTTCAAAACGAATGCTCTTACTCATTTTTATAAGTCGCTGTAATTCTTTTAAGATAGCCTCATCCTTGTCATCGCCTTTTGCTATTCGAGCGTCAACATCTTTCTTGAATTGAATTAAACGATTGGCAACAATTGTATTTAACGTAATCATGGCATTTGCGCAATTCGCACTTGAACCCACCGCCCTGAATTCGAATTTATTTCCGGTAAAAGCAAAAGGTGAAGTTCTATTTCTATCGGTATTATCCAATAGCACCTGAGGCAATTTACCAATATTCAACTTCAATTCTGTCTTATCCTCGGGAGTCATCTTGCCTGCCTTAATGTTCTTCTCAAGGTTGTCGAGCATGGCATTCAGTTGATCACCGAGGAAAATACTCATGATTGCAGGTGGGGCCTCATTTGCGCCCAGACGGTGATCATTTCCTACTCCAGCAATGGAAGCACGCAGAATATCTGCGTTTTCATAAATGGCCGCAACCGTATTCACAACAAAGGTTAAAAATTGCAAATTTGACTTTGGATTTTTTCCTGGTCGAAGTAAATTAACTCCAGTATTGGTTGAAAGTGCCCAGTTATTGTGCTTTCCGCTTCCGTTAACCCCTTCGAATGGTTTTTCATGAAACAACACATTGAAGTTATGCTTTTGCGCCGCTTTTTTCAAAACATCCATGAGCAATTGATTGTGGTCATTGGCTAAATTGGCCTCTTCAAACATGGGGGCCACTTCGTACTGATTGGGTGCAACCTCATTGTGTCTTGTGGTAACCGGTATGCCTAATAGGTGTGATTCATATTCAAATTCTTTCATAAATGCGAGCACGCGTTCGGGTATGCTGCCAAAATAGTGATCCTCGAGTTGTTGACCTTTTGCAGGTCTTTTGCCAAACAACACTCGACCTGTCATAGCCAAATCGGGACGAAGTTTGTGCAAAGCAGAATCAACCAAAAAATATTCTTGCTCCCATCCCAAAGTTGTGTTCACCTTGTTCACCTCTTTGTCGAAATACTGACATACTGCAGTTGCCGCAGCATCTACAGAACCTAGCGCTTTAATTAAAGGCATTTTATAGTCTAAAGCATGCCCCGTATAGCTTATGAAAATGGTTGGAATACAAAGCGTATTTCCTACAATAAAAGCTGGAGAAGATGGGTCCCATAAGGTGTATCCCCTTGCCTCGAATGTATTGCGAATTCCCCCATTAGGGAATGACGATGCATCGGGTTCTTGCTGAACAAGCATGGTTCCCTCAAATTTCTCAATGGCTCGGCCATCTGACATGGGCTTGAAAAAACTGTCATGCTTTTCAGCCGTTGACCCGGTTAAAGGTTGAAACCAATGTGTAAAGTGGGTGGCTCCCTTGCTCATGGCCCATTCTTTCATTCCAGCAGCAATATGATCTGCAACATTTCTATCAATGCGAGTGCCGTGGTTAATACAATCCATGAGTTTTTCATACAAATCCTCTGGAAGATACTCCCTCATTTTATGCGGTGAGAAAACATTTTCTCCGAAGTAATTACTGATTCTTTCCCCTTTCGTTGACGAGTTGGGAGAATTTCTTGAGTTGATTTCTTGAAGTGCAATTTGACGATTTTTCATATTTTTCAATTTACACCCCCTCAAAATTGGGGGTAGTGAGTAATTTTTTTATATTTTTTGACAAATATACCCTTAAATCAGAGAACCTTCATCTATAAAACAATGCAAAATTATCGACAATGAAGAAAATACAAGTTGAAATCTTCATTCGTAAATTCGCGATATGAAAAAACTTCTTATTTTTTTAATTGCAACTTGTTTTTCTGTTCTTAATTGGGCTCAGCCTATTCTTACAGAAGATCAGTTTTCACAAACACGAACTTTGCTTACGGCACCGTTGGATGCGCAGACAATTTCTGATGC
>JBJTWB010000091.1:0-20275 GCA_046081505.1 Bacteroidota bacterium
CTGCTTGCTTCCAACAAAAAAGTGAACATGCCTGGCGTATGCCTTTTCAATGCTCTGTAGTAGGGAGTTGAAATGGGACGGGTAAAAGTGGCTAAATGAGACAAGTCGTTGCAAACAATAGAAAAGCGCGCATTGTCTAAACGCACGCCTTTCAATTGAGCCATTTTCTCTATCGCTTTTTTATCTGACAATGCACAAGCGAAGGCGTAAACTGTATCGGTTGGAAGAATACAAACGCCTTGCTTCCGAATCGTTTGCGCCGCTATATAATCGGCATTGTTGTCAGAAGTGTGAATCAAAATTATTTTGCTTCAGACGCTTTCTTGTGATCGGCAAGGAATTGCGCCAATCCGATGTCGGTCAGTGGGTGCTTCAACAACGCCATGATTGCACTCAAAGGACCGGTCATAACATCTGCGCCAATTTCTGCGCAAGCAATAATGTGCATTGGGTGGCGTACCGATGCTGCTAAGATTTCTGTATCGAAACCGTAGTTGTCATAGATCGTTCTGATTTGCTCAATCAAGTCAATTCCATCTGTTGAAATATCATCTAGGCGACCCACGAAAGGACTTACGTAACTCGCACCTGCCTTGGCAGCCAAAAGCGCTTGTCCCGCAGAAAACACCAAAGTACAATTGGTACGAATTCCCTTATCTGTGAAATAGCGAATAGCCTTAACCCCATCTTTGGTCATGGGTACTTTAACCACAATATTTTCGTGCAACGCAGCAAGATTTTCTCCTTCCCTCACCATGCCTTCAAAGTCAGTAGCGATAACCTCTGCACTCACATCTCCATCACCAACGATTTCACAGATATCAACGTAGTGTTTCATAACTCGATCGGTACCAGAGATACCTTCCTTTGCCATTAAGCTTGGGTTGGTTGTAACTCCGTCTAGAACGCCTAAGTCTTTTGCTTCTCTGATTTGATCGAGGTTTGCTGTGTCGATGAAAAATTTCATATTGTGTGTGTGTTTTTTTTTTTGCAAAATTAGTCGGCTACATGAAACTCAAGAAAAGAACTTTCCACAATCAATTCACAAAATTTTTACTCTTGCACATCGTTCATGGATTTATCTTTGAACACATATGACACGTTTCGTTGCTCTCATTGCTTTCTCCTTTTTTGTCCAAATTTCATGGGCGAGTAGACTTTTGGTTCCTATGGATGAGGCTCAAAGCAATCATCTGAAAGCATATGGCATTGCCTATTGGACATTAGAACAACGATTGCCATTGGAATGGCTATTGAATTATCGCGGTGGAAGTTTTCTATTTGAAAACATTCCAAGTATTCAAAAAGTATGTACTGAGCGTGGAGTCTCTTTTCAAGTAATTGCAGATGCACAGGTCAATCAGATTTACCAAGAAATTGCTGATCCTGAAGTTAACATGGAGCGTGTAAAACTTGAAGTAGCCCCGAAAATTGCCGTTTACTCTCCGGCTGGAAAATTACCTTGGGACGACGCGGTAACAATGGTTCTTACCTATGCCGAGATTCCATACACTACCATTTACGATACGGAAGTGATACAAGGTAAATTACCTGAGTATGATTGGTTACATCTGCATCACGAAGATTTTACCGGACAATACGGAAAATTCTATGCTGCATACAGCAATGCGCCTTGGTATAGAGAGGAGGTTCGTTCACAAGAGGTAACAGCCGCAAAATTAGGATTCGCTAAGGTTTCAGAGATGAAGCGACAAGTTGCCATGAACATTAAAAACTTTGTTATCGGGGGAGGCTTTTTATTTACCATGTGTAGCGGAACCGATTCTTACGACATTGCATTGGCTGGACAAAATACAGATTTGGTTGAAAGTGTTTTTGATGGAGACCCAAGCGATGCTAACGCACAAAAGAAACTGGACTTTTCTCAAGGTTTTGCTTTCGAAAACTACACTTTAATTAAAGATCCCATGGTCTATGAATTTTCAAATATTGACGGCACCGAGGATCAGTTGAAAATGAAAGAAGAAAACGATTTCTTTACATTGTTTGACTTCAGTGCGAAATGGGATATTATTCCAACCATACTTACTCAAAACCACACCCAAGTTATTCGCGGGTTCATGGGACAGACAACCTCTTTCAGAGCTCAATATTTGAGAAAAGATGTAACCATCATGGGAGAAGCAAAAAGCATTGGATGTGCGCGTTATATTCACGGAGAGATGGGACAGGGCCAATGGACCTATTATGGTGGGCATGACCCAGAGGATTACCAGCATCGGGTGGGCGACCCTCCTACTGATTTAAATCTTCATCCAAATTCTCCCGGATACAGACTCATCTTAAATAACATTTTATTTCCAGCTGCCAAGCGAGAAAAGCAAAAAACATAATTTTTTTTTGTAACCTTTCTCATTCCTTAACGTTATCAGATAGCATATGCCTCAGGTCTAAGAGACAAATTGCATTGGTTAAGGTTAAGGTTAAGTACTAAAAAGCCCAGAAAACGATCTGGGCTTTTTAGTACATGAAACTTTTTATATCTTCGAGACACCTTAATTATTAGACCTGTATGACTCGGAGCATTATGCTTTTGGGGTTGTTGTGTATTTCAACATTATGCCTTGGGCAAATGCTTTCTAATTACAACCCTTTTACCACTAGTTTTTTAATTCGTGAAAATGAATTCGGTACTGGTTTAAGTAGTTTTGACGTGGATGAGGACGGATGGGACGATTATACGATTTGTTCATGGAATACACCCACACGATTTTTTAAAAATATCAATGGTCAATTTGTATTGACTAAATCTTTTCCCAACAACAAAGATGCAACTGCATGTGTTTGGTCAGATTTGGATAATGATGGTAAAAATGACCTCATTGTGATTCGACGCAATGCAAAACCACAATTGTGGTGGCAAGAGAATAACTTCGAATTCTCATTGGATACTGTTAGTCTGCACAGTGATTTCCTACCAACCAATTCTCCCTATTCCGTGGCTACTGGAGACTACAATAGAGACGGGAATCTAGATGTGGCGATTACAAATTACTCATACAATTTTGGCAACCGCATTTTTACCAACCTAGGAGAAAGGTTCTTTTCTCTTGGATCATTTGGAAACATCAATTACAATGGTGTTTTGTCTTTTCAACCTGCATGGATTGACATCGATTTCGATTTATATCCAGAATTATATATCGTAAATGACCACAGTGCGCCATGTGAACTATACAAATTCAATGAATTCGGATTTTTCGATAACATCACCAATTCTTTTCATTTGGAAAACACGTCTGATGCAATGAGTAATTCATGGGTTGATTTTGAAAATGACGGAGACTTTGATGTTTTTGTAAGTAACGGAACGAATCAGCCAAATTCACTCTCAATAAATGACAATTACAATTTCAACAATCAAGGTCCAAACCAAGGATTAATTTATCCTCTTGAAAGTTGGGGCGGACTTTGGATCGACATTCAAAATGACGGTTGGAATGATTTATTGATTTGCACGAATGAAGGTATTGGAACAGGAAATTTAAATAACAAATTTTTTCTAAACCAATCTGGACAATTGAACAGCATATTTGTTTCCGATTTACATGATAGCCCAATTGGTTATCATTGCGCTGTGAAAGCAGATTTTGACAACAATGGCACCTCAGATGTATTCCTTTCGCCAGAATATTATCTTGCGAATCCTTCAATCAATTCATCTCAAAAAAAAGCACTTCTTACGTCAGAAAATTCAAATCATTATTTGAAATTCAGATTAAGTGGTCGATGGAGCAATCGAAATGGGATTGGCACCCGTTATGAAATTCATGCCGGTGAACTGCATTATGTCGGATACACACAAACCGGGGAAGGATATTTATCACAAAACACCCAAAATATCATTTGTGGACTGGGCTTAAATACCCTGGTTGATAGTCTAATTCTGTATTGGCCAAGCGGCATAATAGACAAACATTTTGCTCTTTCTAGCGACACATTTGTGACTTTGGAGGAAGGTGAGACAATTAATCTTTTCAAAATTACTCCGGCCAATTGCTTGGATAGTCTTAACCATGTTGCATCTAGTATATTTCCTTATTTAATTTGGTCTGATTCAAGCACAGATAATCCATATTCAACCAATCAAAACAATTTGACTGTTCAAACCAACACGGGTTTCGGAAGAACTGTGCCTTTAAATATTTCAATTCCAGAATATATACCCCCCGTCATTCAAACAACTCTGAGCCCGCCATTATGCCCCGGTATCAACAATGGATCAATATCAAGTTTTCTCATACAAAATGAATTCGACACATTAAGTTTTATTCACTCTGATTCCCTATCCCACGGAAATCATAGTATTTCTCACACAAGTGATTTAGGGTGCACCTTTACAGAAGTTTATTCACTCGAATACACATCCATTTTATCCATTCAAAACATTTCCATTACACCAACCTGTTGGAATAATACTTCGGGGCAAATTGAATTGGAAGTTGTCGGAGGTCAAAATCCTTACAACAATTCTTTCAATTCAGGTATAATTCAATATGCTAATTTACCTGCTGGCAATGTAAATATTTCCATTGTAGATAGTCTTTTGTGTTCTATAGACACGCTCCTTTTCATACCCGAAATTCAAGAACCTGATATCATTATTTCCACCGACTCGGCGAGCTCCCCTTTCTATTTATTTACTGCATCTTCTCCAAATTCAATTTTAGATTTCTTGTGGAATAACAGCACTTCTGGCGATAGCTTGAGTCTAATCATTGAACAAAATCAATTCATTCAATTAACCGCTACGGATAATTTAGGATGCATGTTGGACACCATTTTCGAAATTACCATTCCCAATGATGTTAATGAACTCCCTGTGGGATATTTTCGTCAAATCGGTTGCGGATTATTTTGGATTTCGCAAGATGATTTGCATGATTTTCGGATTTTTGATTTATCGGGAAGGATCATTCTCACAGAGAGCATATTACCCAGTAACTCGCAGATTAATTTACCACTTGGAATTTATTTTATCCATTCTAGAGAAACAGGATTAGTGAAATTACAGGTGCAATTTTAAACCGTATTGAACTCTTAACTAACTAACCTTCTCTTAGAACATATGCCTCAGGTCTAAGAGACAAATTGCATTGGTTAAGGTTAAGGTTAAGTACTAAAAAGCCCAGAAAACGTTCTGGGCTTTTTAGTTTTTTACATGTTTGAAATTCAATTTACTGCTTCGAATGGCGAATCATCTGATTCATTAGAATATATGCTGTCAAAAATACTTGACAAACACAAACCCCAATCATCAATTTATCAGGTGCGCTAATAGTTGCAATTAAAACCACCAATGTCATCAAAACTATTGGAAAGGTATGTTTAATAAAATTTTCTCTATTGTAGTAATCATTGTTGTGCAGTTTGCTATTGAATTGGCTATATAAGTAATAAATATTTATACCACCTGTCATCCACAGAAGCGCCACTTTTAAAGTCTCGGCATCCAAAGCCACAATCATTCCCATACAAATTACAATACCCATGATTGGAACAAAAGGAACCAACGGCGTTTTAAACGGACGCTTGAACTCGGGGTTCTTTACACGCATGATCCAAACACCTGCACTCACCAACACGAAAGCGAAGAGTGTTCCAAATGACGTTAAATCTCCTGCTACAGAACCAGGGACAAAAGCAGCGAATGCACCAACGAAAACAAATAAAATCCAATTGGCTTTGTAAGGAGTCTTAAACTTCGGATGCAATTCACCGAAAGCTTTTGGCAATAGGCCGTCGTTCGACATGGAATAAAATACACGACTTTGTCCCATGAGCATGACCAAAATAACTGATGAGAATCCGGCCAAAATAGCTACTGTAACACCTGTACTGAGCCATTCATATCCTTTCATGTACGTGCTAATTGCGTATGAAACTGATGCCTCTTTTCCAAGAGCAGGGTCACCAAAATCTGACCATGGAGCAACTCCGGTTAGCACATGTCCGAATAAAATATATAAAATGGTACAAACCACCAATGAACCTAAGATACCGATTGGCATGTCGCGCTTTGGGTTCTTCGCTTCTTGTGCCGCAGTTGATACCGCGTCGAAACCAATGAAGGCAAAAAACACAATGGCTGCGCCACCAACTACGTCACCCCAACCCCACTCGAAGAAACCTTCATGACCTTTTACTCCCTCTGGAATTAGATAAGGCTCGTAATGGCTTCCATCGATATACTGCCAACCAATGACAATGAATACAAGCACAATGGCCACTTTCAAGAATACAATAATGGCATTCACGAAGGCCGATTCTTTTGTTCCCTTGATGAGGAGAAGAGTCAAAGCAAGCAGTATCACCAGTGCAGGTGCATTGATAATTCCCGATGCAGTGTGTACTTGTTGTGATAACTCTGGACCAAGTTTACCGATTTGTTCGGCAGATAATACCAAATTACCGTGGTGCAAAGACTTTCCTGCATCGAGCAATGTAGCTGCCGCATTCGCTGCTTCACCGCTTAAGTATGAAATACTTTCAAAGGGTGAGTGGCACCATTCATACGGTATGGCTCCACCGAGTAAGTTATTTAAATATTCGCTCCATGCAATGGAAACAGTTGCAGCACCGAGTGCATATTCCATCACCAATGCCCATCCAATGATCCAGGCAACAAGCTCACCCATGGTTACAAATGAGTAGGCGTATGCGCTTCCTGAAATAGGAATCATAGCCGCGAACTCTGCGTAGCACAGGCCGGCAAAGGCGCAACCTATAGCAGCAACAATAAACGATATGGTTACGCCATTTCCTGCAGCCTCAGCAGCGGCTGCAGCTGTTCGAACGAACAGGCCGGCCCCTATGATGGCTCCAATTCCTAGTGCAACTAACTGAAATGCTCCAAGCGATCGCTTCAATGAATGCTCACCGCCCTCTGCCTCACTCATAATTGATGTGAGATCTTTTTTCCTCCAAATTGACATACGTTGTGGTTTAGGTATAGCCACAAATATAAAACAATCGAACAAACATCACAGATATTGGTTTAAGTACTAAATAAGATACAATGAAAGATCTACTGATAGAAATTGAAGAACAGGGCAATGAACACGTGATGACTAGCGTGGAAACGCCCCTGCGTGAGGATGCATTTCTTTTGAATGACTCTGAAAAAATTGCTTTGATTGAAGACAAGTTCCGAGACATCATGAATATTCTTGGGTTGGACTTAACCGATGATTCACTTCGAGGCACCCCCTATCGTGTAGCCAAAATGTATGTCCAAGAAATTTTTTCTGGTCTAAGTCCTGAAAACAAACCCGACATCAAGCTCTTCGAAAATAAATACCAATACAAAGAGATGCTCGTTGAAAAGAATATCACCTTCTTTTCCAACTGCGAACACCATTTTGTTCCCATCATGGGAAAGGCGCACATTGCCTACATCTCAAATGGAAAAGTGATTGGCCTTTCCAAATTGAATCGCATTGTACAATACTTCGCCAAGCGCCCGCAAGTTCAAGAACGCCTAACCATTCAAATTGCGAATGAACTCAAAAATGCTCTCGGCACTGAAGATGTTGCGGTACTCATTGATGCGACCCACCTGTGTGTCAGTTCAAGAGGGGTGCAAGACATCAACAGCTCTACCGTAACCGCTTCCTATGGTGGGGCATTCCAAACCGAATCGAAACAACGCGAATTCCTTAAATACGTGCAACTATAATTCGCATGAAAAATTATCTAATCATTGGCGGAAGCAAAGGAATTGGTCAGTCGCTTGCAACACTTTTACAAGCGTCCGGACATCAAGTATATTGTACGGATAGATCAACCTATGCCGCAGGCGGAGATTCTTTGCCCATTCCAAGCGATGTTATCTTAGATGGCATAGCCTATTGCCCGGGAAGTATTCAATTGGTGCCGTTCACTCGCATCTCGGAAAGCATGTTCCATGAAGAAATGCATTTAAACACATACGGCGCTCTGAAAGCGGTTCAATTGGCATTGCCACATCTTAAAAAAGCCGATCAAGCCAGTATTGTCTTCTTCAGCACAGTTGCCGTTCAAACCGGCATGCCCTTTCATGCTGCAGTGGCCATGACCAAAGGAGCCATTGAAGGATTAACACGATCGTTAGCCGCAGAGCTAGCGCCAAAAATTCGTGTTAACGCCATTGCTCCGTCACTAACAGCAACAACGCTCGCAGAAAAATTCATCAACACACCGGAAAAAATAGAGGCCTCGGGTAAGCGCCATCCCTTGAACAGAATTGGTGAAGCACAAGACATTGCAGCTGCAGCCAAATTCTTGCTTGACTCAGAAAGCAGTTGGATTACCGGACAAATCATTCACGTGAACGGAGGAATTGGACAATTGAAAATGTTGTAACTTTTAAAATCAAGTGTACTTTCGCATTTGATTTAAATTGTATGGCATTAATTGAAGAAATGAATAAGAACGGCAACTGGCTGTTCAGATGGAGAAGTTTTTTACCTCTTGCACTCTACGCTTTAGCCGCTCTTGTTATTTGGTTCGAATTGGACACAGACCAACCCTTGTTCAATAAAAAATGGGCAATTGTATGTTTGAGTGTAGCCATGTTCGGGCAAGTTATTCGAGCAATTACCATTGGGTTTACACCAAAAGGAACCAGTGGACGAAATACAAAAGAAGGGCAAGTTGCTGAAGTACTCAATCACACTGGCATTTATAGCGTTGTGCGTCACCCCCTGTATCTAGGCAATTTCTTCATGTGGTTGGGAATAATCATGTATGTAGGAAATTGGTGGTTCACCTTAACCTGCTCATTGTTGTTTTGGTTGTATTATGAGCGAATCATGTTCGCAGAAGAATTTTTCCTTCGAAATAAATTTGGAAGCACCTATTTGAATTGGGCTGAAAAAACGCCTGCTTTTCTGCCCGCCATTTGGAACTGGAAATCTGCTAATGTCACTTTCTCTTTGCGCAATGTTTTGAAAAGAGAATACAATGGATTCTTTGCAGTGTTTTTATCATTTGCCTTACTAGACGCTTTGAAGAACTACGTTCACATTGGCTATTTCAATTGGCAAGATCATCTAAGCGCTTTTTGGACCAAGGCGCTCATAGCGGCATTTGTTGTATTCATTGTGCTTCGAAGCTTAAAAAAATACACCCGTGTATTGAACGTTGCCGGACGTGAATATAACGTTGAAGAATGAAGACTCTTTTTCTCATTCGGCATGCTGAAGCACAAGATTTATTTGGTTTACCCGATTCATTTCGGGGTTTAACCAAAAGAGGCAATGCACAAGCCAATGAAATAGGAACTCTTTACACGTCATTACCCCCATATTGGATTGTGAGCCCTGCTGTTCGCACCTATGCAACAGCGCATATTCTGGCCGCACATCAAAAACAAGTTCCACAGATTCATCTTCTTCCTGATTTGTACATGAGCAATTGCAATACCTATTTAGACTGCCTTTTCACACTACCCAATGAAGTGGATTCAGCCGTTCTGGTAGGACACAACCCCAGTATTTCAGAATTGCATTATGTCCTTACGAAGGAATCCCTTGTTTTCAAAAAAGGATGTTTAGCTGAAATTCAATTCAACTCAACAGACTGGGTATCACTTGCTCAATGCATGGGCAATCGCATTTCGTTAAAAGTTCCAACCGTTTAAGTTGCAACGAGCCTCGTCTTTGCCCTAACTTTGTATCCCGTTATGCAAAAAAAAGCAACGGGTTCTACCAAAAGAACGAAATACATCTTTGTTACCGGTGGAGTAACAAGTTCACTAGGAAAGGGAATTATTTCAGCTTCATTAGCCAAACTTCTACAATCGAGAGGTTTTACTGTGACCATTCAGAAATTAGATCCCTACATTAATATTGATCCTGGAACATTGAATCCGTATGAACACGGTGAATGTTTTGTAACCGAAGATGGTGCTGAGACAGACTTGGATTTGGGACATTACGAGCGTTTTTTAAATGTTCCTACTTCACAAGCCAATAACATAACAACAGGTCGCATCTATCAGAGTGTCATTGAAAAAGAGCGTCGAGGTGAATACCTAGGAAAAACCGTTCAAATCATTCCACATATTACCGATGAGATTAAGCGATGCATTCAAATACTCGGTAATCTGCACAATTTCGATGTTGTTATTACTGAAATTGGCGGCACCGTGGGTGACATTGAATCACTTCCATACATTGAGTCCGTAAGACAATTGATGTGGGAATTTGAAGATGACTGCATCAATGTGCATTTAACCTTGGTTCCGTACTTATCAGCAGCGGGTGAATTGAAAACGAAACCCACTCAGCACAGCGTGAAAATGCTGTTGGAAAATGGTGTTCAGCCAGACATCTTGGTTTGCAGAACCGAACACGAATTGGGAACTGCCCTTCGAAATAAAATTGCGAAATTCTGCAATGTTTCCTCAGATGCTGTGGTACAGAGTATTGATGCCGATACCATTTATGAAGTTCCGTTGCTGATGCAAAAAGAAAAGCTAGATGAGGTGGTACTTCGGAAATTGAATTTGAAATCGAAAACCAAATTGGATCTAAAAAAATGGGAGCAATTCCTGTTCAAACTTAAAAATCCAAAAAAAGAAGTCCATGTTGGTTTAGTTGGAAAATATGTAGAGTTAAAAGATGCCTACAAAAGTATTGCTGAAGCATTCATTCACGCGGGAACAAGTATTGATTGTAAAGTCATTGTTCACTGGATTCATTCTGAAGAAATCTTCGCAAAAAATGTTGCCTCGAAGTTGAGTAATTTGGATGGAATACTGGTCGCTCCTGGATTTGGATCACGCGGTATTGATGGGAAAATTGAAGCCATTAAGTTTGCACGTGAGAAACACATACCGTTCTTCGGTATTTGCTTGGGTATGCAGATCGCCACCATTGAATTTGCAAGAAATGTTCTTGGTTTCAAAGATGCGCACAGCACTGAAATGAAGGCCTATACGAAGCATCCTGTGATTTGCCTCATGGAAGAACAGAAGAGCATTGTGAATAAAGGTGGAACCATGCGCCTTGGTAGCTATCCCTGCGCTTTGAAAAAAGGAAGCAAGGCGTACAAAGCGTATGGCAAGGTCAATGTTGAAGAAAGGCATAGACACCGTTTTGAATTCAACAATGAATACAAAGACGCCTTTGAAAAAGCAGGTATGAAGTGTGTTGGAACGAATCCCAAAAGTGGTTTAGTTGAAATTATTGAATTGGAAAATCACCCCTTCTTCGTTGCTTCACAATTCCATCCAGAATACAAAAGCACAGTTATGAATCCGCATCCGTTATTCGTAGGATTCTTGAAAGCTTGTGCCAAAGGTTAGTGAATAAAGGTAAATTGTAAGACCTCAGTTTTCTTTCCATCTGGATTCGAGCAGAAAACGAAGTAAACACCTGTAGCTGGTCTATTGCCTTCTGCGTCTTTACCGTTCCAGAATGCTCTTCCGCCTTCACTATTTCCCTGATACACTACATTACCAGCAGTATCTGTGATGCGAATGGTTGAGTTATACGCCAGGCCATCAACTGTAATGTTTCCGTCATACGAAGGTTCAACCGGATTTGGAAACACACGAACATTTTCCATTGCTTGATCGAAGTTCGTAGCCGTAGAAAAATAAGAAAGCATTCCACTTTCTGTTGCAATAAACACTTCGCCGTTCACATGATTAATGGCAATATCGGATATTGAATTTGAAAGAAGCGGACTATTCTCGGCAGTGTAGTGCGCCAATTGTTGTAAACCGTCTGCACTAAATAGAAATACTCCACTACTCTTTGTTCCCACCCATTTTCTGTTCCCTCCATCAATCTCAATAGCCGTGATGGATTCGGTTCCCAACAGCTCTTGCACGTTTCCATCTTGCGTTATTAAAATAGGTTCTGCATCTAGGGGGTCATCTGAAAATAAACTGCTTTGAGAATAAAAAATAGAGAGACCCTGTACTGTACCAACCCACAACTCACCATCTAAATCTTCAATCATACAAAGCACATCTTTCGAGGCTAAACCACCCGAACCATCAGCCTCAGAGAGAAGCTTGTAATTATCATCACTGGTATTGCTGACTGTACCATTATCATCAAAAGCCAAAATTCCTCTTCCACTTACAATTGCAAAGAGATAACCTTCGCGAGAAGCCACTACATCTGTTAACCAGTCATCATTGGTGAGAAAAGAATTAAATCCGAACGCGTAAAAATTTCCAGCTCTATCTATAGCCTGAAGAGGTTTGTTGGCGTAGCTGTTCGTAAACCACAAAATGCCTTCTTCGTCATAAGCCATTCCACCAACACCTGTCCATCCGGGAGCCCATGCAAAACCGCTACCTTCAAGGGTGCTGTTGTTTGTTTCTGCATTGAAAATAGAAACTGAGCCATTCGCTTTGTAGTCTATTAATCCCTCTTCCCAAGAACCAAAGTTAACATGGGTATTGTCTATAGGGTCAATTGCTACTGCCACAACATCTGAAACGCCCGGTGTTTGATTCACCCCAGTAAATGATTTTTCTGACCATGATTCTCCAACCCAACCTGATACAACACCTTGTCTCCAAAAATTTCCACCGTAGGGATACAGACCTCCATGGGCTACCCACAAATGATCATTGTATGTTGTCATACGTCGCACCTCGGCACTAGCCGGACCTTCGGGTTTCACTGAAAACTCTTCACCGTTCGCTTTTTTTGCAACGAGTCCTCTGTTTTTATCGGCCACCCAAAGGGTATTGTTTTTATCGCGAACAACCATGTTCGGAACCAGCCCACCGCCGTCTAAACTTGACGTGTTGATGGCTTCATAAAGCAATGCATCATACACCTGAATGGCCCATTCGCCAGGTATACACAAATAATTTTCATTGCTCCATAAGCGCTTGTATCGCATGGTTTGAAATTCCGCGAAGACACTCCATGAGCCGCTTGTTAAATCATAACGCCAAATGACATCATTGGTATCTGTTTCGTAATGCACGAAAAGATTGTCTTGAAAATATTCTGCATCTATCACTCGGCCCACACCCTGCCAATCCGTGACCGAAGTCCAATTCTGAAAGTTGGCAAGAAATGGATCATTCACATTTGCCTTCTTTACACCTTCACTTCCCACCACATATATTTCGTTGTTCATTACGAACACATCATTGATTTTATCTTGTTGACCATTGTTGCCTAAGAAGTAGGTTGATTTAACTTCTAGTGCGAATGGATCAATGACAACAACGCCAAATCCGCAACTGAGATAGATGAAGTCGCCGTATGAAAAGACATCGTATACCGCTTTATCACCAATTAAATTGCTCAATTTGATATCCGGTAAATTAATGGTTTTATCACGAAAAAGAAAGTCAACATTTCCGTTTCTGTATCCCACAATCACAGCATCTATAGGATCATTGAATTCCATAGAGGTGATATCTACATCTGAGAGCCTATTGATTTTATTCCATCGTTCAACTTCGGCCGTGGTGGGTTCATAGGTGAAGACGCCAAAAGGTGTTGCACCATATACGGTTCGCTCATGATCGAAACATACATCTACAACATTGCCATATGGCAAATGATCACGCCAGGTTCCGACACTGTACTGACCAAAAGCTTGGTGAACAGAGAGCAAAACAAGTATGACACCTACAGTGAAATTTCGCATGGGATAAAAATACGCACTACACAACGAACAATAAGCAGGTATATTGTATTTTCCAAACAAGTCATCTTGCCAACCGCTTCTCATGAAACTGCAACCGAAAATGGATTTCTCAAAAAAAAATGAAATTAAAAAACGAAATTCCAAGAACTAAATCCGAAAGCCATGGGAAACGTAGCATCTGACCAATTGTTTATACTTATACAAAGTATGAGTAAATCTGAGAAACGTTATTTCAAATTACAACCTCACCAAGAAGAGGGCAATCACCGTGTGCTGTTCGATGCAATTGAAAAACAGGCGCAATACAACGAGCAAAAACTTCTTGAAACGCTAGCAGGAACAGGCATTGAAAACACCTTGTCACTATCGAAAAATAGATTGTACCATGTGCTATTAAAATCACTGGCATCTTTCCACGCGAAGTCTGACCCCAATGCAGAACTCTATAGACTTATTCAAAGCATTGATATTCTTTTGAAACGTGATCTGGCTGATCAAGCCCAAAAACTCTTGCATTCTGCCTACAAATTGGCAGAAAAAAATGATATTATTCATTTACTTTCAGAACTTTTTCGATTAGAGGAAAAATGCATTGATCTGTTGCCAGTCATGCAGAACGAACGCCAAACGCTCTTGTTCAACCTCGAGTCTAAACGCGAAAAACACATGCAACTGTTGTCGCAAATCAATGCCGTAGGTTTGCTCAAAGCAGAAATGATGAATGAGCATTTTAACAATGGACAAGCCCGTAATTCAGCGGCTATTGAGAAAATTGAAAAAATTCAACAAGAGTTGCAAATTGCCCAAACAGACACCATGGAAGCCACCATTAAAAAGCATCAAGTTCAGGGTTTGATTTATTTGGAAATGGGAAATAGATTGGCTGCACTTGAAGAATTGAATGGTATCTTGTCTCTTTTACCAGGTGATTCCAATGAACGAATCTATACCACCACATTGGCCAATAAAGCTGTACTTCAAGCTCAACTGAATTTGATTAACGATGCATATGAAACATTAGAACTCTTGGAGAAAGCGGGAAACTTCATGTTATATGCCAGCAGTTTTTTAACGGTTTGTATACAACTGAATTTAACAGACCGAGCATGGAACGCTATTCAAGATTGGAATGAAAATCATTTGTTGCAATTTGAATTATCACATATTCGAGGTGCTCACCTCTTGTTTCAATCAGCTGTTGTAGCATTTTCAAAGGGCGAATTCAAATTGGCCGATAAATTCACGTATCGCATTATTCAAGATTTCCCGCAAGAAGAGAGTCTTCATCTCTTGAGTATTTCTCAATTGTTTTATTTGGTCATTCAAATTGAATTAAAAAATGAACGCTTCATTCCCTATGCGCTGCGAAATGTGCAACGTTTTCTTCAAACCAGACAACGCGAATTTGAACCCGAAAAAAAATTACTGCAATTTGTAAATGAATTATTAAAGAAAAGAAAATCAATTGGAGCCAATAATCCGTGGACTTGGCTAGCACAAGAATTGCGCGAGATTAAGCAGACAGATCCACGCTTCTTTCAATACTTCAATTTTTTGGATTGGGCTGAAAGGAAGAGTTTACAGCGTTTGTAACTACCTTTGATTTATGCAAAGTATTGTTCAATTCTTTGAAAATTTATATACCGTTCATCCAACCTACGGACATGTTCTTGCTGCGCTTATAGCCACAACTTTTACGTGGCTGGTGACCGCTGCAGGGGCAGCTTTGGTCTTTGTGGTGAAGGATTTGAATAGAAGGGCACTCGACGGCATGTTGGGTTTCACTGGCGGGGTTATGATTGCTGCTAGCTTTTGGTCTTTGCTTTCGCCTGCCATTGAAATGAGTCCCGGTGAAGGCTTTGTAAAAGCATTTCCGGCCGCCATTGGTTTTGCATGCGGGGCATTATTTCTTTTTGCATTAGACAAATTTCTACCGCATTTGCACATCAATTTCCCGCAAGAGAAAACAGAAGGGGTGCAAACCAAATGGAATAAAACCATTCTCTTGGTTTTGGCAATTACATTACACAACATCCCCGAAGGGCTTGCGGTAGGGGTATTGTTTGGTGGTGTAGCAGCAGGTATTCCAGAAGCAAGTATTGGTGGTGCCATTGCATTGGCTATTGGCATTGGCTTGCAAAATTTCCCGGAAGGCATAGCCGTTTCTTTTCCCCTTCGTAGAATGGGACTATCACGTAAGAAAAGTTTTTGGTATGGTCAGCTCAGCGCAATTGTAGAACCCTTAGCCGGAGTAATTGGTGCGCTTGCCGTACTTTCCATGACTGCGTTTTTACCATACGCCCTTGCCTTTGCTGCGGGCGCAATGATCTATGTAGTGGTTGAAGAGGTAATTCCTGAAACACAACAAGACAAGTATACCGATGTTGCTACACTGGGTCTCATAGCTGGATTCATAGTGATGATGCTTCTAGACGTTGGACTTGGATAACTTCCTACATTAAATCTTGAAATTGTATACCATCGAAATTGCCTGAAGACATCATGAGTAAATTGGTGTTTTCATACGATTTCGACTTCAAGAAATCGAGCAGCTCACTGGTCTTTGTTATGACAATAACCTTTTCCGATCCGAATGCAGCCTTTACCTCAGAGGCAGCAATGGGGGGAAGTTTTTTGTGTTGAAGTGTATGTTCGTTGAAATAGACTACGGCCTCATCTGCAGCATCCATTGCGCCGGCGTATTGATTCAAAAAATCTTTATTCAAACTAGAGAAAGTATGCAACTCCATGCAGGCTATGAGCTTCCTATTTGGAAACTGTGCTTTCAACGCTTGGGTTGTTGCCTTCAATTTAGACGGGGCATGCGCAAAATCTTTATAGCACGCCGAATGATCTGTTTTCTTCACCAATTCCAAACGTTTTGCCGCTCCTGTAAAAGACTGCATACATGCAATGAAATCCAATTCAGAAACACCCAATTTTTTACATACTTCAAAAGCAGCATTTACATTTTGTAGATTGTGGTTTCCAAAAATTTCGAGGGGGTAACTTGCCTCTTGGTATATCAATGACGTGATACCATTTTCAACCTGATTCGGGAAAATTCCGTAGGCAATTTTTTCAATATCAGCCCGTGATTGAAGAGCAACATTTTTCACTTCAGTATCAAGATCACAGTAGATTAGGGTTCCATTAGACACAATTTTATCTGTGAATATTTGAAATTGCTCAACATACTTTTCAAAGGTTGGAAACACATTGATATGATCCCAAGCTATACCGCTAATAACGGCAATAGTGGGCGCATACAGATGAAATTTAGGTCGAAGATCGGTGGGTGATGACAAGTATTCATCGCCTTCTATAATTGCAATTTCTGCCTCTTCCGTAAATTTCACCATGCAATCAAAACCTTGAAGCTGTGCACCCACCATGTAATCTACATTGATGTTGAGTTTACCAAGCACATGCAGAATCATACTGGTGATGCTCGTTTTTCCGTGACTTCCACCTATAACAACTCTTATTTTATCTTTCGCTTGTTCATGAATGTACTCTGGATAAGAGTAAATTCTGAGTCCTAAAGCTTGTGCTTTTAAAAGCTCTGGATTGTCTTTTCTGGCGTGCATTCCAACAATAACAGCATCTAAATCACTGTGAATACGTTCATCATTCCAACCCATCTCTGATGGGAGCAATCCGTTGTTCAGGAGACGCGACTTGCTGGGTTCAAAAATCTCATCATCACTGCCCGTTACAACATATCCTTTTCTGTGGAGCGCAATGGCCATATTGTGCATGGCACTTCCGCCAATAGCAATTAAATGAACCTGTTTCTTCATTGTACGAAAATCGGAAGGGAATATCTGATAAATAATTTCCACCTAAAATGTTATTCATAATTCGCTGTTGAGTGTAAATTCACTAAAAAAAAGCATGACTCTCAAAACAGGATTGGAGCCTGGCTCACTCATTTATGTTGGACCAGAGCGGACGCATGCGTGTGCCATTGACATCTGGAGATTTAATCATCAAGAAGCAATACACCAAGAGCGTGTTGCCATTTCAGAACTTCCCGAAGCAGGAAAAGACAGTGATGTTTATTGGATCAATGTTCAGGGGGTTCACGATGCCCAGGTGGTTCAGGGAATTGGCTTGCATTATGGCATTCACAATTTGCTTTTGGAAGATATCATGAACACTACGGGTCGTCCGAAAATGGAATTGGATGAAACCTGCACATTCATTTGCGGCAAAATGCTTGAACCTGAAAATGCAAAAGGCCCTAAAAAAAGATTTCCTTCTCCAGAACACTTCAGCATTTTATTGATACAAAATGTGGTTGTGCTGTTTCAAGAGACTGGCACAGACACCTTTCAAAACATTCGCGAGCGTATTGAACATGACCGTGGTCGGGTGAGAAAAAAGAATTCGGAATATTTGGTCTATCTGTTACTGGATAACATGATTGATAATTACATGGCGTTAGGTGCTCGATTAACTGAGGAGGTTGAAATTTTAGAAAAGGTTGTTATTCAGCGACCACGCAGAAATTTCATTGAATTGGCGCTCTCACTGAAAAAAAGAATTCGTGAGTATAAGCGCAATCTTGACCCCTTAAATGAAGCAGTGAAACGCATGCAGCATGAGTTATCTCAAGAAAACTCGAAGTACTTCCGAGATTTGTATGACCACATTTTACACGAGACTGATAATATTCACAACCTAAATGAAGAGTTAGATGCGCTAATGGATATCTACCACGGTAATCTTAGTCAAAAAACCAATGACACCATGCGCACACTAACCGTGGTGAGTAGCATATTTGTGCCATTAACTTTTATTGTTGGTGTATATGGAATGAACTTCGAGAATATGCCAGAATTGCAATGGGAAAATGGTTATGTTTACGTTTGGGTGCTAATGCTCGCTGTTGCAGTTGGGATGCTCTTTTTTTCAATTCGAAAGAAATGGCTCTAAACCTGCCTATGTTCGGTTAGTTTGAATTAAAATTGCAAAACATTTTTTTGAGTACGCTATAGGATGAAAACCAAATACAAAGACCTAATTGACCAAACGTTTGAATGGCCGCAAGAAGAATTTCAATTGGACGGAAATGAGCTCCAATTTCATGGCGTGCCCATGATGGAATTGGTCAAAAAATTTGGATCACCTTTGAAGTTTACTTATTTACCCAAAATTTCAGAAAATATTCAACGTGCGAAGGACTGGTTTTCAAAAGGAATTCAAGAAGTGGGTTACGAAGGAAACTATCATTACTGCTATTGCACAAAAAGTTCGCACTTCAGATATGTGCTTGAAGAAGTTTTAAAAAATGATGTGCATCTCGAAACTTCTTCTGCGTATGACATTGATTTAATTCGCAGGCTCTATACACTGAAGAAAATCAACAAAACACAAACCATTGTCTGCAACGGCTTCAAAAAAGAAGAGTACGTGCAGCGCATTTTGGACTTAAAGGAAAGTGGTTTTGAAAATATCATTCCTGTCATTGACAACGGATATGAGTTGAATGTGTTTAAAGAACGTGCAACCTCTGCATTAAATATTGGAATTCGAATTGCGAGTGAGGAAGAACCAAAATTTGAATTTTACACCTCGCGCCTTGGAATTGGATACCGAAACATTACCAAATTTTATAAGAAGGTCATTCAAGAAGACCCGAATTTAAAATTAAAAATGCTTCACTTTTTCATCAATAGCGGTATCAAAGACAACGCCTATTATTGGAATGAATTGGTAAAATGTCTGAAGGTCTATTGCGAGCTTCGTGAAATTTGCCCAACCTTAGATAGCTTGAATATTGGCGGTGGATTTCCAATCAAAACCAGCCTTGCCTATGACTATGATTACCAATACATGGTCACTGAAATTCTTCGTCAAATTAAATTAGCTTGTGAAGATGCCGGTGTTCCTGTACCACACATCTATACTGAATTTGGATCGTTCACTGTAGGTGAAAGCGGTGGATCTATATATAAAATTCTATATCAGAAAGAACAAAATGATCGTGAGAAGTGGAACATGATTGATTCATCTTTCATGACTACCTTACCAGATACCTGGGCCATTAACAAACGATTCATTATGCTTCCTTTGAATAATTGGGATGAAGTGTACGAACGTGTATTCTTGGGTGGACTTACATGTGACAGTGACGACTATTACAACAGTGAACAGCACACCAATGCCATTTATTTGCCAAAATACTATCCAGACCAAGACCAATTCATTGGCTTTTTCAATACTGGTGCTTATCAAGAAACGTTGGGTGGTTTTGGCGGAATTCACCACTGCCTCATTCCTCAGCCCAGACACATTCTAATTGACAAAGACGCCAAAGGCAAATTCAAATTCAAAGAATTCGCTCCGGAACAAAAACCGAAAGACATACTTGAAATTTTAGGCTACTACAATGAATAAAAGAAGTTCATTCATTCATTTACTCTTGGCCACTGGGGTGTTAAGCCTTGCCTTTTGGAACAAGAATTTTTCTATTGATGTCATTAAGAACATTCCCTACCTCGACTATCTCGCTGAGTCATTGTTTCGACTGGTTATGACCTTTTTAATTACAGACATCATACACCAAATCATCAAGGTTTTTTACAACCCTGAAACCAAAGGAAAACGCGATAATTTTTTATCGGGAATAAAA
>JBJTWB010000092.1:0-3460 GCA_046081505.1 Bacteroidota bacterium
TTACGTCCTTTGCGCGCAGCACGCTTAGAAGTAGAGAAAGAACCGAAACCTACTAAGGCAACACGGTCATCTTTCTTTAATGCTTTTGTTGTTACTTCGATGAATGCATCTAATGCACGCTTCGAATCAGCTTTTGAAAGCTTTGACGCAGCTGAGATTGCGTCGATTAATTCTGCTTTGTTCATTTTGTTTTGGTTTTTAAATTAAACATTTGTTTGTTGAGCCAAACTAAATAAACATTTCACGGACTTGCAAGTATGACAAGGGTTTTTTTGCTCTTTTGTTGAAAAAAGCCCGATGTTGTTGATAAAGGCGGGCTTTTACCCTCTAAACCCCTTGTGAATTGGTCTGTTTAGTGGCTTTTACTTGATAATTTGTTATATAAGAAGTAAACCACTGCTCCTATTGGGATCACCAATAGTCCAAAGTACGCCGCCGGATTATCACTTGCTACATTGTTCAGAACAAACCAATGCACAATTTCTATGAATATCAATGGCAGGAAGGGGTATAACGGTGTTCGAAAACCGCCATCTTCATTTCCTTGTTTTTTCATTCTGAAAACAAAAATTCCAATTGCTGCGAGCATTAAGAAAAACCACTCTGTTATGGTCACGTAATTAATGATGTCTTCGAATCCGCCCCAAAGAAATACCAATACAATGGCCCATAGTGATTGTAAAATAATAGCGCTAAGTGGAACCCCAAATTTCGGATGCGATGTTCCGAACATCTCGAAAAATAGTCCCTCGTTCGACATTTGTTTGATAATTCTTGGTGTAGCTAAAACATATAAACCAGCACATCCAAATACGGAGAGTGATATAAGTACAGATGTGGCGATTCCACCAATGCCTGGAAGTATCTTTTCAGCAGCAACTACTGCAAGCGTTGGAGGATTCTCCATTTGCTTCATTGCAACAAGTTCTTCGATGCTAATTACTTTCAAGTAACCTATGCTGACTAAGACATATGAAAGTGTTACTACCAGAGTGCCTATAATGAGCGCAAGTGGCACATTTCTTTTTGGATTTTCAGCTTCAGAAGTTACAAAGCTAGCGTAGTGCCAACCCGTATAAGACCACAACACCCCTACAAAAGCGCTGGCCCAATTGAATCCTTGTGCTTTTTCGGAAGACATTATTTCACCTACGGGTATGCTTCCTTCAAATACTGTTCGGTCTCCGAGTATAACCAACAACACAAGTAGGCCATAAATTCCTACTATTTTCAAAACAGTTGAAATATTGGCGAACTGCTTCGAACTGTTTAGACTAAACATATTAAATAACGTAAGCACCACTATACTTACTGCAGAAAATGTGCTTTTCAATCCTGGATCAAACCCCGTCATTTGTTGCACATTCTCTGTAAAGATTACAATCAACGCAGCAATGGTTCCTGATGACACTACTGCTAACAAACACCAGCCGTATAAAAAGGCTGTCAACGGTCCGAAAGCTTCCTTTAAGTAGGTATAAATTCCTCCACCTGACGGAAAACGACCTCCCATTTCAGCGTAAATCAACGCTCCAATCATGGATACCAATCCTCCCGCAATCCAGAGCAAGGTCATCCACATGGCATCGGGAACATGAAATGCAATTGAGGTTGGAGTTTTGAAAATACCCGAGCCAATGGTGCTTCCAATAGCAATCATGGTTAAGGCAAAAAGTGAAAGTCCTTTTTTATTCATTTTGGTTAGAGGTGTAGGCCTCAAATATACTTGCTTTTTAAAGTTTCGATGGAAATATTGCCAAGACTTCGTAATTTTGTAGGAATGAAGTTTATCGAAAAGATAAAACTGAGCGTTGGTAGAAGAGCCTTAGGTAAATCGCCAGATGTGCATCGGAATCGTCGTGGTAGTAATTTCCACGACGCAGTTTCTGTGGGCATTCTCTATGTTGACAATGACGAACGCTACTTCAATAAGATCAAAGCATTTCACAAATACTTGAAAGAAAAGTTTGGAGTGAAACATGTGAATTGCCTTGGTTTTTTCAATGATAACGCAAAGAATCTATCCATTTGGCAGTCGCAGAAATTGGAGTTTGAATACTTTACAAAAGACGATTTAAACTGGTATTTGCGTCCCGTTCAAAATGTATCGAATTTCATTAAGCAAGATTTTGATATTCTAATTGATTTAACTCAAGGTGAACACATTCCAATCAATTTCATTTTTAAAGAAAGTAAAGCAAAAATGAAAGTTGGATTATCTGAATCCTTGACCTCTGTTCAGTCTGATTTATTGCTCAATCTAGGTGAAAATCCGACCATCGAACAATACCTTCAAAATTTAGACGTATACCTCAGTAATCCACAAATAAAATGAACGCGAAGTTGAAAGGTTTAGGTGTTGCCATGGTAACCCCTTTTCGTAAAGATGGTGCAGTAGATCATGCTGCTTTGAAAAAATTAACGCAACATTTGGTAGACGGGGGTGCCGACTATCTCGTGGTTCAAGGCACAACAGGTGAATCAGTAACCTTAACCCGCGAGGAAAAGCAGGAGGTGCTGCAAACCGTTTTGGAAACAAACAACGATTCAAAACCAATTGTTTTGGGTTTAGGTGGAAACAACACCTTTGAAATTTGCCAGCAACTTTCTCGTCTAGACACCGAAGGGCTTACCGCAATTCTCAGTGTAACACCATACTACAATAAACCATCGCAAAATGGTTTGTTTGAACATTATTGTGCATTAAGTGAAGCATCTACATTACCAATCATTCTTTACAATGTGCCTGGTAGAACTTCTGTAAATATGCTCCCCGATACGGTTGCACGAATTGCTTTTGAATGCAAAAATATCATTGGTATAAAAAAGGCTTCAGGTAATGTTGAACAAGTCATGAACGTCATTCACAATACACCGAAAGAGTTCATGGTAATTAGCGGTGATGATGCGTTGACATTGCCTTTAATTGCTTCCGGTGCTGATGGAGTTATTTCGGTAGTTGGAAATGCATTTCCAAAAGAATTCGGACAAATGGTTCACCATGCTCTCAACGGTGAGATGGCAGAGGCTCGTTCATTGCATTACAAGCTCATTGAAATCATTCATTTACTTTTTGTTGAAGGCAATCCGGCAGGAATTAAAGAGGTGTTATCTCAATTGGATATTTGTGAAAACTATCTCCGTCTTCCGCTCGTTTCAGTTACCGATAACACCAGCGACAGAATTCGAAAAGTTTTAATTGAGGAGGGTTTTCTGAACTAAGGTTTGCTATTGAAAAAGAGCGTAACTCCTTTTCGACCTTCATTTAAAAACAATTCTTTTTGCTCGCTGGAAAGTCGCTTCACTTTTGGACCTATTCCCGCACGCAAAAGGAAAAGAATATACCTTCGTCATGACTCAAAACTACTATGAAAAAAGTTCACCTCGAAATAATTGCAACAAACGCTGAATCATGCATCATTGCAGATCAAAATGGTGCCACGCGTTTAGAGGTTTGCAC
>JBJTWB010000093.1:0-2878 GCA_046081505.1 Bacteroidota bacterium
CCCAAAGCATACATTTCATCAACTTCAAGTTTTCTTCTATTTCTCAACGATTCAAGATAGGCCTGACCTTCATCACAGGTAAAAGGACCAGAAGCGGGATGAGTCAAAATGTATCGAGCTTGAAAATGTTCGTTGTTCGGAGTGACTTGAAATTGCAAGTCACTAGGGAACTTTGAATTGGAGTAGCGAACATGCAATCGCGTGAAAAAGACATTCTCATTGCTATTCCACTGCGCCCACCAGACACCTGCTTCAGCGAAATCATTGTAAATAGGAGGTGGGCCAACGCAAGGGTCGCATTTCGTTCCGCCCCAACTCGGTGTCACTGTCCAGGCATACTCAAGATGTACCGCATTTTTTCCTTCTCGACTGTAAGCACGTTGAAATAAATTTTTATAAAATTCTCCAAACATTTCACGAGCGTACAACGGTATGTTTCTATCAGTCGGAATTTTAACCGTTCTATAGTTGGTGCATTCAACACGTCCTTTTTTAGTAAATGCGTATACAATCATATCCTGTTCGCCTGTACTATTTGCCATGCCAAGGCGAATGGGAAGCATGAATTTTTCATGCTCAAAACGAATTTGAATGGGATGTAAATAATCAAATCCTGAACTCTTTTGGCGATCAAGATTCACTTTGGCTACGAAAAATTTCATATTGCTTTTAATGTATGGCGCCAATACACTCTCCGCGGTTGCGGGTATCTTATATCCCTCTTGAATTAAATAAGCTTTCAATCCTTCGCTTTCTTTCGCGGAAAGTATGGCTATACTGTATTCACCAACTTCGTATGTGGCCTCAACCGTAACTCCGTATTCTTTTTCTGTAAGCACATTGTCGTTTATCATTTTTGATTCAGCCACTTGAGGAATGGCATTGCTCATGTCATAGCGTAGGTAGTCATCAGAATAACATGGGTTTTGATCATAGTATTCAACCAATCGGGGTGAACTGTATCCATCAAGAGTTTGAAAGATATGTCTCGAGACTACTTTAATATCCCCATCTTGAAGCACCACAGGAACAGGCACTACTATGGCAAAGTCTTTCATTTCACCTTTGTAATCATTAGACATGGTGATCACTGTTCTATTTCCATCCCGAACTAAAATAACTTCACTTTTTTGGTTGAATAATGTAGCGTCAGCTTTGGCTACATAAAATCCACAGAAGGCAGTAGCTTCTTGTGACAAGAGCAAGAGCATAAGTAGAATGCTCATGCTAGAAATTGCATGTTTTTTTATCATAGGTGTTGTATTTATCCAGTTAAACGTTTTTCCTTGAAATGCCCAATTCAAAAGAGGTACAAGGGGGGTGCTCAGAAATAGAATGTATTGTGCCGCTCCATTGATGAAATGGAAATTAGCAAGATAGAATGTGCCTATTGCAACTCCACCACTCCAGAATCTTCGAACCCATTTGTTTTTTGGAGTTGTCATTGGGTCAGTAATCATGAAAAGTGCAAAGAGCCAAATGCTTCCCTGTGAAATTTTATGTAAATAGACTTCAATGTTCCACTCCAAATAAAGTACTGTTCGAATGTATTCAAGTGCCAACAGGGTAACTAAGAAAACCAAGGCGGTATCCAAACGCTTGATGTTTGAAAGCACCGCTAATCCGAATGTTCCAATAATAAAAACAAGCAGTGTTTCTGTTCCCCATTGCGCGGGAGAAATCCAAGCATTTTGAGTGAGGAGAATTCCCACCATGATTCCAAAATTGGCGGGATTCCAGAGGTGAAATCGAAACTTGTGAAAGATGAATTTTTGTGCAATGGATAATCCAGCTGCCAAAGCAAAAACGAGTGTCGAATCGCTCTTCAACAGCAGCGTTAATCCAAATGATGTGACCACTGCACTTTTAACCGTTGAAAGGGGAAGTGATAAGAAATGAGCAAACGTCAATTGAATGCCTATACTTGTTAGAAACGTTGCTATCACGTGGTTAAGATTATAATCCCAATTCAAATAAATGATTCCAATGCTCAGAAATATGAATTGCGAAACAATTTGAAAGTGTCTTCCATCTGTTGTGAAAAAGTTTTGTGTGGTGTTGAATATGCTTCTCATAGCTTAGGTAATTTCGATGCTGTACACACGATTATAAAATTGGTTCATGAAAATCAAATTATTTCTTATTCTAATGTGCTCAATGCAACTCGCGGCTGCATTTTCACAACGTGACTCCCTTTATGAATGGAGAGAAATTCAACACAACGTTCAAAATCTAACGGTGCATTATCAGCTTCGACCTAAAATCCCTTTCTTTAAAAAAGGCGAACATCGGATTTTTATGAAATTGGAAAATAAGTCGGGCAAGAACTTGCCGGTTCATATTCAGTTATATATTTCTTCTGCAGAAATGGTTTCAGACCAGTCCATTTATTCCGCTTTTATTGAAATCAAATCGAATGAAAGAAAGATAGGAAGAAGGGGAGGGGTTGTATTTAATCCTAAGAAATTTCGACCATTCATTCAAGAACAGGAAATACATTTCGATATTCAAGAAGATGCAAAAAGTTCTATTCAGTAGTAGCAGATACCTTAGATAGAATGGCCTTTCGGGCATGCTGAAGCACAAAGCTGAACTGTTCCTCTTCTGTTAAAAAAGTATTGTCCAAAACCAATGCATCAGGTGCTTGAACCAAAGGATCAGCCACCCGTGTAGTGTCCATTAAATCACGTTGAGATAAATTAGCATTTACCTCCTCAAAACTAGAATGTACGCCGTTCAATAAAAGCTGCTTGTGTCTTCTTTCAGCACGAACATGAGGTGAGGCAGTCATAAATATTTTTACTTCAGCGTTCGGTAAAACAACAGTTCCAATATCTCGACCATCCATCACAGTACCGCCGTTTTCCGCCAGGCGCTG
>JBJTWB010000094.1:0-4087 GCA_046081505.1 Bacteroidota bacterium
GAACGAAAAAACGCATTCTTTCGCGAAGCAATAAAAAATGAACGAATCTCGCCCCATTCGAAATGCCATGGTTATTATATCCTTGGCCGTCATTTGGGGCAGTTCATTTATGCTCATGAAAAGAGGCATGAAATCATCAAATGGGGAACTTATTTTCACTCCGAATCAAGTTGCGGCCTTGCGGTTAGGAATTGCTGCATTGGCTATGTCTCCCTTTTTAATTGTTCATAGAAAATTCATAACCAAAAAAAATCTGGTGTGGCTCAGTATAGTGGGCCTACTTGGAAGCGGTATACCCGCCTTCCTTTTCACCAACGCACAGTTATTCATTCACTCATCCATGTCTGGTATTTTGAATGCTTTAACCCCCTTATTCACGCTTATTATCGGATACTTCTTTTTCAAAAAGAAAATATTACTCAATCAAATTCTTGGAGTAAGCCTTGGATTTATAGGTGCGGCTGCACTCATTTCGCTACGTGGACTTGGTGATAGTCAAAATTTAGCCTATAGCGGGCTCATTATACTGGCCACCATGAGTTACGGCGTAAGTGTAAATACCATTCATAGCAAACTGCATGGTGTTCCTGCGGCAGCAATAAGCGCCATTTCATTGGCAATTGCAGGAATCCCCTGTATCTTTTTTGCATTGTCGAACGGAGTTCTGACAACGCTTCAAGAAAATGCATTCGGATGGTCTGGATTTCTGGCAATAGCCACCTTAGCGCTTCTAGGTACCGCACTAGGAAACCTTCTCTTTTTCAGTTTTACGCAGCGCGTTGGAGCACTCGCAGCATCGAGCATTACGTATCTCATTCCTGTTGTAGCTATACTTTGGGGAGTTGTAGACCACGAACCATTTACTTGGCTGCATGGTCTATTTGCAGGAATTATCATAACCGGAATTTATCTAGTAAATAGAAGCAAATCGCTCTGAATACAAGATATAATTTTGGTTATTAACAATTTCGAGTTATATTTGCACCCCTTAAAAGGAAATTTTAACACTAAAAATTAACGTTATGTACGCAATTGTTGAGATAGCAGGGCATCAGTACAAAGTACAAAAAGATCAGCAGGTCTTCGTTAATCGTTTGCAAAATGAAGAAGGCAGCAAAGTTGACTTTGACCGTGTTCTTCTAACAGACGACAACGGAATGATTACTGTTGGCGCCCCAGCTGTAGATGGTGTAAAGGTGACCGCACGCGTAGTGAAACACCTCAAAGGAGACAAAGTAATTGTCTTCAAAAAGAAACGTCGCAAAGGATACCAAAAGAAAAATGGTTTCCGTGCGTATTTGACCGAATTGGTTGTTGAAAAAATTGGATAATCACTTAATCTCTTAGAACAATGGCACATAAGAAAGGTGAAGGTAAAGTAAAGAATGGACGCGAGTCGGAAAGTAAACGATTAGGCGTAAAAATTTATGGCGGTCAAGGATGTATCGCTGGAAATATTATTGTTCGTCAGCGTGGTACGCGTCACAATCCCGGCGAAAACGTTGGAATTGGTAAAGACCACACGTTGTTTGCTTTGATTGACGGAACTGTTGAGTTCCGCAAGAAAAAAGACAACAAATCATTTGTTTCGGTTGTTCCTTTTCAGGCTTAACCCCGAGACAATACTCACTTTTAAAAACTCTCGGTTCGCCGAGAGTTTTTTATTTCAACCAAACCCATTGTAAATTCGCATTATGCTACAAGTACCCTATTTAAGAGAAAACCTAGAGGCTGCATTGGCCGGACTAAATAAGCGCAACAAAGATTTTGCTGAAACTGTGCATCACATTCTCTTGGTTGATGAAAAAAGAAGGAAAATTCAGAATGAACTCGACGGTCAACTTGCCGAGGCCAATCAACTTGCTAAATCGATTGGCGACTTATTTAAGTCAGGCAAAAAAGAGGAAGCCGATGAATTGAAAAAAAGAACTTCTGAACTGAAAGAATCAACAAAAGAATTGGAAGTTCAGCTTTTGGCTTTGGAAGACGAGGAAAAGCAGCTTCTCTATCTTGTGCCCAATGTTCCCCATCACAGTGTTGTCTTCGGGAAAGGTGCCGATGAGAATGAAATTGTATATAGCACTGGCGATGTACATGCGAATACCACGAACAAACTCCCGCATTGGGAACTTTGCGAGAAATATGACCTCATTGATTTTGAGCTTGGGGTAAAGATTGCCGGAGCCGGCTTTCCTGTTTATAAAGGGAAAGGAGCAAGACTTCAACGCGCACTCATAAACTTCTTCTTGGATCAGGCCCAAGCGGCTGGATACCAAGAATTTCAGCCGCCGCATTTGGTAAATGAGGCCAGTGGTTATGGAACTGGACAGCTCCCCGATAAAGAAGGACAAATGTACCATGTTGGGGTAGATGACTTGTATTTGATTCCCACAGCTGAAGTTCCATTGACAAATCTGTTTCGAGATGTGATGTTGAAGGAAGAACAATTACCAATTAAACTCACCGGATACACACCATGCTTCAGAAGAGAAGCGGGTTCATACGGGAAAGATGTGCGCGGATTGAATCGCCTGCATCAATTCGACAAGGTTGAAATTGTTCAGCTTGCTCATCCTTCAAAAAGTTACGAGCATCTTGAAGAAATGGTTGCTCATGTCAAAGGACTTTTGAATCAGCTTGAACTTCCGTTTAGAATACTTCGTTTATGCGGCGGCGACATGGGGTTCACCTCAGCACTTACCTTCGATTTTGAAGTTTTCAGTGCAGCGCAAGAGCGTTGGTTGGAAGTAAGCTCAACTTCAAATTTTGAAACATTTCAAGCCAACCGTTTGAAATGCAGATTCAAAGGTGCTGATGGAAAATCGCAACTCGTTCATACCTTGAATGGAAGTGCACTCGCTTTGCCACGAATTGTTGCAGCTTTGTTAGAGAATCACCAAGATGCGAATGGCATTCGCATTCCTCAAGCACTTGTCCCCTATTGCGGATTTGAAAGAATAAATTAATTATGAGAACTATTTTCTTCGCATGCCTATGCCTGATCATTGTCGGCTGTTCTACACCGGATCGCTCGAAATATGTGCAACAACTCGATTCACTTTCAACTGCTGTAGAGAATACAGCGAAGAAATATGAAGCACTGCAATTGGATCAAGTTCAATCGAGAATTGATAGTGTGAATAACCATTTGGAATTTATTCAAAGCAATTACAAAGGAGATATGAAAAAAGATATGTCGCTTGAATTGAGCGAATATCGGAGTATTCGAAAACTCATTCCCGAACTCGGAAATAAAAGAGAAGAAATTTCAAACAACTTAACCATTTCTCGAAATCAAATAATTGATTTGAAAAAGGCCATCAATGAAAATGCAACACATGATGCCGTTGGAAACGAAATGAATGATGTCTATTACAAAAAAATAATTGCCCAAGAAATAAAGGCCAATAAGGACCTTGTAAGTAAAATGGAATTTATTATTTCCAGAACAGACAGTGTTTACAATAGGTACAATAGACATTACACCCAAGTAAAATATTGGGTAGATAGCTTACGTTCTTCACGTGTTCGAATTCAACCATAATGAAGAAAACCCTGCTCATTTTACTTACTTCGCTCATTGCGCATAGCTTCTATGCACAAGAAGATTTAGAATTAGCACTTCATTATTACAATGGAAAACAATACGAACAGGCCAAGCTGTATTTCGATAAATTGGCGAACGATGGTGTGAATGTTTCTCCCTTTTTTCAAGAGTATAAACAAACTCTTTTGGTATTGAATGAATTCAAAACAGCAGAGTCTTTGTGCAAAAAAAGAATCAAAGCATTGAAAGATGCAGAAAGTTATTTTCATCTAGGCACTGTCTACATTGCGTGGAAAAAAGAAAGTGAAAAAACTGAGGCATTTACAACCGCCATTGAAAAAACCCCTGCATACCGCATTCCAATTTTAGAAACGGCTTTGTTATTTTCTGACATCTATGAATATGAATGGGCATTGAAAACATTCGAGAAGGGCAAGTCTGAAAGTAAAGACCAGTATACGTTTAGCTATGAAATTGCAAATACATAAGGCGCGCGTGCGTGCCACCACTTCCGGCGCGGTCCAAGGCGCGCCCACCAAC
>JBJTWB010000095.1:0-8895 GCA_046081505.1 Bacteroidota bacterium
CAAATCCTTAATGGGAGATTCAAAATCTAGATATGTTTCCATAATTCAAAGTCTGTTGCAAATGTATGCATTTATCGATTCACTGTTTCGTTTGAAGATGTTCAACAAACTGATGAAAAGCCTTAGATCGATGACTGAGCATTTTTTTATCTTTTAGATTCATCTCAGCGAATGTTCTTGAGTATCCCGCGGGGTAAAAAATTCCGTCATAACCAAAGCCATCTTCACCGCGAGTTTCTCTGCCAATTGACCCTGTGCATATACCCTCGAAATATAACGCACCACGATTAGTCTTGTAGCAAATGACGGTTCTAAATTGTGCTGTTCGCTCTAATTTACCGTGCATTTCGAATAATACTTTTTCAATGTTTCTTTGAGAACTTCTGGGAAGTCCCGCATAGATTGCGGAATTTACTCCAGGCGCATTATAAAGCGCTTGAATTTCCAGGCCAGTGTCATCTGAGAAACAATTTAAACCTGTTTTCTCGAAAACATAATCTGCTTTTTGCCTTGCATTTCCTTCCAAAGTGCCCGTTGTTTCTGGAATTTCCTCATGAATTCCAACATCTTTCAAACCCAATAGTTGAATCTTTTGTGGAAGAATACTTTGTATTTCCCTTACCTTATTCTCATTCGCAGAAGCAAATACCAGTTGAATCATAAGTCATGTTTTTTTCGAACTACCTTTCCTGAATTGGTCTTCTCTATTTCTTTGGATACAACATACAATTTTGGTCTTTCTATTTTTCCCAAAACACGTTCTATTTCCTGGCGCTGCATATCAGATACTTCTGAAGTACTTACTAATACAACACGCTCACCTAAAGTAGCATCTTGTTGCGAGGTAATATAAAATTCTGAATGAAGTAAATGTTTAATTTTAGCTTCAAGGATCTCAGGAAAAATTTTCACACCTCCTGAATTAATCACAGCGCTTTCTCTTCCTGTAATTGTGAATCGATTTACTTCAATCGAAACCAAATCATCTGTTTCAAACCAATCCAAATGCAGCACATTGTCTTTGATTGATAAAATTCCATTTTCATTCGACCTCACTTCGACTCCTTCCATTGGGGTATAAGCAATTTCATTGGCGGTTAGATTTCTTACCGCAATGTGTGTTAATGTTTCAGTCATACCGTATCCTAAATAAACTTGGCAGGGAAGGTTGTGAATGGATCTCAATATAATTGGATCATTGAACGGGCCTCCTCCGAGCAATACCTTTTCAATTTGAGAAAAAACCTCTGGGGACCTACGGAAAATTTCAATGAATTGATGTGGTGTGAATACAGCAAATTTATACTCTTTTTCAATCTTTGGTAAGGCACTTGGTTCTTGAATTTCAAGATTCCAATTGAATAAATGTGCTCGCAGTACCATCATTTTTCCAGCGACATAATTCAACGGTAGCGGGCATAAAACGGCATCACCAGCATTTATTGAGAAGTAATTTGCAGTTCTTTTTGCGGAGTTTACAATTTGCTCTTTGGTGAAAAAAATTGTTTTGGGTTGACCTGTAGAACCCGATGTTTGGAAATTCATACCGTTTAGCGTTTCGAAATCCCTTTTAATTTCTTCAGCAATCATAATTCTTAGGTTTTAAAAAACCGTGCTCAACACACCATCTTTCTTCAAAATTTTGCTCGAACAAAGATCCTGTTCCGAGACCGTGTCTGAAATTCCAACCTTTCGAACAAACCCAATTTGCTATGTGATTCAGACCAACATTAGACTCTAAATACGATGTAACCCAGAACTGAACTTGGAGAGAATCTGCCCAATTCGATAGTATGTTACACTTTTCAATTCCTCCGTGCAGCGACGGTTTTAGAATGAGAAATTTAGGTAAACCATTTCCTTCTAGAAAGCGCAGTAATTCTTCATTCCATCCAATTAGTTCTTCATCAAGGGCAATTGGAATGGGGCTTTTTAGACAGAGTTCTGACATGGCCTTCCAATTTCCTTTGGGTATGGGCTGTTCAATGCTATGGATATCAAAATCTGACAATTGCTTCAACTTCAACAAAGCATCTTGTTTAAATGCGCCATTGGCATCTACACGAATTTCAATATCAGGATATGCCTGACGAAATGATGAAAGTAAATCCAACTCATCATTCCAGTTCATACTTCCAATTTTAAATTTCACTGCAGTAAATCCTTTCTCTATGAGTGAATGAGCTTCTTGCCTCATGGCCTCTATTTCATTCATCCACACCAAACCATTTATAAGAATTGGAAAGCATTCTTTTTGTTTTAGAAAAGGTGCGCTTACGCTCCCCGAATTCAATTGTGCTTGAATACAATCAATTGCAAACTGCAAAGAAGAGCAATTCGAATGCCATTCCATTGGATTCTTCAAATGAGATAACCGAGAAACTTCAAAATCAATTTCTGACCACGATTCTTCACTTAGTCCTTTTATTGGAGCAACTTCGGCTTGTGCTTGAATTCTATGATTCTCGTCGAACAATTCTAACAAGGCAATAGGTCTAGTGATTATATTTCCCCGACTGGTTTTTGCTGATTTTTTAAAAAGCAATTCTTCTTTTCTATACTTGAGAATCATTTCTTGCTACCTGCTATTTTCTTGAGTAACCATTCCACAGGAGTATCAGATGCAACGCTTTTTGTCCACCATTTGGTTAGAAAAAAGGATCCGAAAAGCAAGGCAAATGACATGGGAATTAGAATGTACGCGGGTCGGAACCAAAAGATTGGATGTTCGCCATATTTCACAACCGAAAATATGATCATTGTTTCACATACCACTAAAAAATAGAGTGTGTATTTTGCTGATGAAAACTGATTAATGAAAGACCATGTGCGCTGAAACCAATTGTATTTGTAAAGTTTCTTCACCAAAAAATTCAATGCATGTGTTATAAAAATAGAGCTCCCTGCTGCAATAATAGCAAATGAGAGAGAGTGCATTCTAAGTTCTAAAAAACTCACTTTGAAGATTCCCATATTCGGTATTTGTCCGTAAACATTTGTGAGAAACGTCTCCAGTACAAAACCTAAAAAAATCATTGCAATTGCCAAAATCGAAATTGGAGGCAACCAACCTCGCACTCGCATTTCCCCCTTTCCAATTGACATTCCCAACGTAAAAAAGGCAAGCCATGGCAAGAATGAATAATAGCCATTGAAAAATATGAATCCGATGAAATTTTTAACAATGCCGTTCGATAGCTCTAGGCTTTCAAATTTTGGATAAATAGGGAAATCAAAATTACCAGCGAAAAAACCAAATATTGCAACGAGTGCCGAAATCATCTCAAGCACTCTTCGGTCTAAACGCACCAAGAGCGGCGCTGTAAAATAACACAAACCTGAGATATAAAGAATATTCATTGGCCATATACCACAAGTTATAAAGCCTAAAGCTATTAAAACTAGCCCCCTTCTGCTGTAATGACCAGACAAACGACTTGAACTCATTCGCTTGTTTTTAAAAGCGATTGAAAACGTTAATCCATTCAAAAAAAGAAATAGAGCAGGAAAAAAATCGAACCACAAAAAATAAATTTCTTTGGTATCGTGAGAAGTCGATTGAAGAGCTGGACTCACGTCTTTGAGCACGTGCGTTATATCCTTCAGAACAAAGGTTGAATTGGCAAGAATAGTTCCTACTATTGCGAACAGATATAAAACGGAAATACCTTTTATTTCTCTAGAATGCGAACTCATGATTCAAATATAATGGACATTATAACACTCTAGCAAAACAAGAAAAGTATACTGTTGACAAAAGTTGATAAAGCAACCACCTTAAGTTGAGAATCAAAATGAACTTCTTTTTTTACACGAATAACAAAAATGAGATGAGCAATTAACCACAAGGCAGAGAATGCGAAAAATATGTTACTCCAAAATGAGAAATGAAGATAGAAAGCCAATCCAAATGAGGATAGGAGGCAAATTATGCCATAACTGAAATGCAACCATTTTGCCCATTTAAATCCGAGCTTCACAGCCACAGTTCTCTTACCCGTGGCCTCATCAGTTTGTCTATCGCGCATGTTATTTAAATGCAAAACCATGACACAGGCAACACCCACGAATCCTACTCGAAGAAGTACATTCCAATCCATTGAAAAACGAAGTAGGTAATATACTCCCACTGGTGAAGCTATACCAAAGAAAAAAAACACGAACAAATCTCCAAACCCCTTATATCCGTATGGATTTTCACCGGCGGTATACCTATATGCAGCCCAAAGAGCGAAGATTCCAGCAGCTAGGAATACAAAGAAATCTGCATACCTATCGGATAGAACTAGCGCGTAAACAAGCAAAGCTATACCAAGACAAAATGCCATAAAACCAAGAAACACTAGTGCTCTTTTCATGGATTTCATGGTCACTCTTCCCGATTGCATCACCCGAGTGGGTCCAATTCGATTGTCATTATCAGCACCATTTTTATAATCGCCCCAGTCATTCGCAAAATTTGAGAACACTTGTAGCGCAACGGCAGTGAGCCATGCAAGCACCACAACTAGTACATTGTGTGAGTTCCAAGTAATACCTGCTGCACCAAAAAATACAGTTGCTGTTGCTAGTGGCAACGTTCTAAGTCGAGCAGCTTGTATCCACCAAATCATTATGGAAACTTCGGGAATTTTTGAAAATCGGGGTCTCGCTTTTCAAGAAAAGCATGTTTACCTTCTTGGGCTTCTTCCGTTAGGTAGTAAAGTAATGTAGCATCGCCAGCAAACTCCATGAGTCCACGTTGACCGTCGAGCTCAGCGTTCAAACCTCTCTTAATCATACGAATGGCAAGCGGACTTCTTTTCATAATGGTCTTACACCAATTGACAGTGGTCTCTTCAAGATCGTTCAAAGGCACTACTTTATTCACCATGCCCATTGATTCGGCCTCTGCTGCGGTATACTGCTCGCACAAGAACCATATTTCACGCGCTTTTTTCTGACCAACATGACGCGCCAAATAGTTGGAACCAAACCCTGCATCGAAACTGCCTACTTTCGGACCTGTTTGGCCAAAACGTGCATTTTCAGAAGCGATGGTTAAATCACAGACAACATGCAATACGTGACCACCGCCTATTGCGTATCCATTAACCATGGCTATTACGGGTTTTGGCGACTCTCTGATTCGTTTGTGCAAATCCAAAACATTCAAACAGGGAACACCCCTTTCGTCTACATATCCGCCAACTCCTTTTACATTCTGATCTCCACCGCTACAAAATGCTTTCTCACCTTCGCCCGTCAAAACAACTACAGCAATGTCTTGCCTTTCTCTACAAATATCCATTGCATCAATCATCTCCACGTTGGTTTGTGGTCGGAAGGCGTTGTAAACTTGCGGTCTGTTGATTGTGATTTTCGCTATCCCTTCGAAGTATTCAAAACGGATGTCTTCGTATTCTTTTATGCTAGTCCAATTTCTATTCATGGTTCAAATGTATTGCTTTAAAAAAAGAATCTAAAATATCAGCATTTTCCAAACGTGGAGTAAACACTTCTAAAATGGTGCACTCTTGTTCTCCATGAAGAACATGGAGTCCATGTAAAAGTTCATTTTCATTGGAGGCCGATAGGTATTTAAGACCATATCTGCGAACCAAATTTTCTACACTCAAATCATGAGGAGTTTCCTGCAACGATTCCAATGTATTTGAATCCTTGGCGCCATCAATAATTCGAAAAATACCACCGCCCCCATTGTTGATGACAATTACCTTCAAATTCTGAGAAACGTATTTGTTCCAAAAAGCATTGGAATCGTACATAAATGCCAATTCTCCAGAAATGAAATACACTTGACTCGGGGAATTGTATGCATAACCTACAGCGGTGCTTGTGCATCCGTCAATACCGGCTACTCCCCTATTGCTTTCAAACCGATTATTCTCACCCTGATAAACCAAGTGATAGTACCTGATTATTGAACTATTTCCTAGCTGAATGGAGGCGAAATTCGGAATGGTTTGAGCAATAATTCTAATGGCCTTCAGGTCAGAAAATGGAGCAGAATCGATGTATTTATGTCCAACTTCAGTGGCCAAATGATACGCTTTTCTGAGCACACTGCCATACTCTATTTCTGCGCAACGCAATGTTTGCATTTCTGAGAATGCTTGCTTCGGACTTACTGAAAAAAAGTTTTCAAGACAATTGTAAGTGTCCATTGGTTTTTCATGCAAACCAATGTGAAAATGCGTTGGTTTGGACTTTCGAAGAATTGCTTTTATTTTTCTACTAATGATATTGGTTCCAACCGTAATTAATACGTCTGGCTGGATGAACTCTTGTGCTCTTGGCCCAAGCGACATTATTAAAGTATCAATTGAAGATATAAAATTGGGATGAATTGAATTGGAGTGTAGTTCAGCAAAAACGGCTACGTTTTCGAACTGTGCAATGGCTTCCAATTCACCAAAAAACGCCTCTGGCTCTTGGTGTTGACCTAGAAGAACCATGATTTTTTTTCCTCTCAGTTTTTCTATCCAATTGAAATTCGCACGTTCAGATTTAATGGGTATTACATTAAAATTCGAGTGAAATTCATTTGAATCTAAAACATAAAGTGGCTCATTGAAGGGTACATTTAAATGAACCGGTCCTGACACTGTTGCGACTTGCTGCACGAAATCATTCAATGCCGACTGATTGATTTCTATAGCACCTGGTTCTTCATCTTCCTTTAACTGCCATGATGCTTCTGTAAACGCTTCAAATATATTCGACTGAACTATGGATTGTCCCTCGCCCTTGTTGATCCAAAAAGGAGGTCGATCTGCTGATATAACAATTAAATTTTTTCTTTGATAGAATGCTTCTGCAACAGCGGGCGCATAATTCAAAAGCGCTGTGCCGCTGGTGCAAATTATGGCCACAGGTCTTCTCGATTGTTGAATTAGGCCCAATGCAAAAAAAGCAGCTGATCTTTCATCAACAATACTCAAACATTCAAATCGAGAATCGGAATGCAATTCCAGCATGAAAGGTGCATTTCGGGAACCCGGCGAAATTACAATTTGAGTGACACCCAAAACGCTTAACGCTTCAGCTACCTGACGAACTACAACTTTTGACGAGTGCTGATTCACGGCTGCGAAGATAAGACTTGTTCTAAAGAATTGGCTTTATTAATGGTTTCTTGAAGTTCGTCTTGTACGTTTGATTCAGCTGTCAATCCACCACCCACATACCATTGAATTCCGGTAGCATTGGCTTTTCCGCATCTCAGAAAAACATAGACATGTATTGTGTTCTTGTGTTCTACTTGAAACGTTCCCGTATACCATTCCCTGTGATGTGGTTCATTTTCAGCTAACCAATTTTGAGAAGCGTCCTTGGGTTTACCAAGAACCGCAGCAGTGGGATGAATGAGATGAATGATCTTTTCTATTTCTCCATCAAATTCAAACTGAATGTCGCTACAAATATGTTCAATACTTCCACTTCGAAAGGTGTATTGATTACCAAGAAGAATATTTTTAGCTTTTGCCGCTTCAAGACCTTCAGTAATTCCTTCCGTAACCAACATTTGTTCAAAACGCTCTTTCACGCCCCAAGGTCTATTCGAATCTATCATTCGTGTACCCGCAATGGACCTCGTTTTCCATTTACCGTCTCTACCTTCCAACAAAAGCTCAGGAGTTGCTCCAAACCAGAGCTCATCTTCCGAGTGAGGAATGTAAAATGTACATGAAGACGGAAATTTTTTTTGAAACAAAGTCACCACCGCTTCATCAACTCGTTTATGCCTGCTTGGGATTATTCTACTGAGCACTATTTTCGAAATACTTCCATTTTTTATTTCGTTTAGGGCACGTTCAAGAAGTTGAGAATATTCTTGGTCGTTCAAAATACAATTCAATGAACCATTTGTCCAAGCGCATGGTGAAATGGATAGGATTGAATTTTCAGCATTCAATTCATAGCTGTATTGAGGAAGAATTATTTTCCAATCACTTTTCATACTTGATCATTACGGTTAGTTTAGCGTAAGCCACGCGTTCTCTGTCCTCATTCCAGCAATGGATTTCCCATAGATGCGTTGATTTACCAAGATGAAGGGGGCTTGCTTCAGCCCAAACATAACCTGCTCTCATTGATTTTAAATGGTTTATAGAAAGCTCCAAACCAACAGGAACACCATTCCGTTCACGAACGTGTTGAAATGCTCCAATACTACCCACTGTTTCTGCAAGTGCCGCCGTAGCGCCGCCGTGTAGAATACCAAATGGCTGAATGGTTCTGTGGTCCACTGGCATTTTAGCAATTACTTTTTCTAAACTTATTTCCGTTACTTCTATCCCTAGGGCGTCCATTAAATTTTGATTGCTATTCATAAAACCATAATTTCACTGCAAGGTAGTATAAATTTGTAGGGTGAAAGTGCAACAAACACATCGAATACTTTTAATAGAAGATGAGAAATCGATTGGCTATGCGCTGCAATTGAACTTCGAACTAGAAGGTTTTCAAATACAATGGGAAACCAATGGTGTTCAGGCTTTAAAAATTGCACAAGAAAAATTCTTCGATCTATTGGTTGTGGATGTTATGTTACCCGATTTAGATGGTATCAGTCTTTGTGAAACATTACGACTTCAAGGAAATCAAACACCCATACTTTTTTTATCTGCCAAAGGCGAAGGTAAAGACCGAATTGAAGGACTGAAGGCGGGAGGCAATGACTATATGGCCAAACCATTCGAATGGGAAGAACTTCTTTTGCGTTGCCGCAACTTGATACAAATCAAAGAGGCTCAAAACTTCCAGACATTGGATCAAATGGAAATTAACCAGTGCTTGGTTTATTTCAATCAGTTCGAAGTTCTATTGCCCAATGGAATACGTGAACCTCTCACAAAGCGAGAATGCATGTTGCTTAAACTGTTGGTTTCA
>JBJTWB010000096.1:0-6720 GCA_046081505.1 Bacteroidota bacterium
CTGTTGACAATGGCGATGGAACCTTTACCTTGAATTATACAGATGGAACATCATTTACAACCATTGACTTGACGGGTCCACAAGGTGCAACAGGATCTACCGGAGCTACGGGCGCTGCAGGCGCTGCGGGTGCAGCCGGACCTCAAGGCCCAATTGGATTAACGGGGGCCACTGGAGCAACAGGTCCACAGGGTCCTGCAGGCCCAACATGGTCAATAAATTCTTTGACATATAATGCGAATGGAACATTGTCCATTGCCACATCGCAACCATCGACCATTTCTACTACTGGTTCTGCATGGTTGGTAGGTGGAAATACACTCGGAGGAACAGGTAATCTTGGCACCGTATCGAATAATCACATGGATTTAATGTCAAATAACATTGTTCGTGGTCGTTTATCGAATCTCGGAGAATTTTTTATTGGAACTACAAATACTACGTTAGCAGGTGACTTGTTAAATGGTGTAAGCAATGCTACTTTTCCTTGGGCAATAAACGGATATTCTTCATTCAATGGAAGTGGCACTTATGGTGCAATTCAGGCAAATACAAATACACAATTTGCTGGTGTGCAAGGAGAATCGGATGCAACAAATGGAACTGCGCCTGGTGTTCGTGGAACAACGTATAAGCTTACCTTAAATGGAGTGAATGGTTCAAGAGGTGGTGCCGGAGCAAATTCTGGTTGGGGTGGGTTATTTCAAAATGACCTTGGATATACTGGAATTTTTGCTGCGGTTTCTGATGGTAGAGTAAAGAAGAATATTCAAACCATTCATGATCCCATTCAACTGGTGAAACAGCTCAGAGGGGTAACATATGAGCATCGATTAGATGAAGAGAAATACTCAGATTTGGGTTTGAAAGCTGGATTGAATTATGGATTCATTGCTCAAGAAGTAGAGCAGATACTCCCATCTTTGGTTGTAGAAAAAAATGTTCCGCACATCAATAGCACGCAACGTTTAAGCACAGAATCAAAAGAGGCTGAAACACTGAAGGCCGTGAGTTACATTGAAATGGTACCTATTTTGCTTGAGGCGATAAAAGCCCAGCAGGAACAAATTGAAAAAATGCAAAAGGAAATAGATGCATTGAAGAAATAAAAAAAAGCCTCTGAAATTCAGAGGCTTTTTAATAAATAGCTGAATTTTATTTTTCAGATAATTTATTCATTAATTCATTGTAAGTGTATTTTGAAGGGTCGCCTACCGCTAGAGCAGCTTTCTCATTCATGGTAACTACACGAACATTGTAATCAACAGTTGGAGCCGTGGTAGCATCTAGGCCAATGATTTCAAGATTGTATGAAAAGCCATTGATTGAATGCCAAACACTTGGACAGGGATTCCAATAGCCGAATTCATCTTGCACATACACAAGTACAATTCCCTTATCAATAACACTTTGAGTAATGATTGGGCATGGGTATTCAACATACGTTCCACCAGTCCAATCAGCTGCAGCCGAAGTGAAGTTATAAACGGTGAAACTTCCATCGTCACCGGCTGGACCCTGAGGGCCTTCTTTAACACATGCAGTGAAAACGGAAACAATCGCTGCTAAGAAAAATAATTTTTTCATTTGATATGAATTTTTGATTTAAACGAATTAAATGAAAAAATTTGCACCAATGGGTTGAAATTTCAATGATAATTCACATGCCTGCGTTGAAAGATTAACCTACAAAGACCATCACCAAGACAACGGTCCAAGGAATTACCACATTATCAAAGCCTTTTGTAGATAGTGCTTCACCATGCACAGAGCATCAACAAAGAAAGCTATAGCAGTACAGAATTTACAATATCTGTCATATCGTTTGATAAGGGTTAAACATAAGGGCCATCTGAATCCATGAGAACACAGCCAAGGCAAAAAGAAAACCATCGAAACGATCTAAAATTCCGCCATGTCCTGGTAACAATTGACTGAAATCTTTGACTCCTGCAACTCGTTTAACTGCACTTGCAAGCACGTCTCCTATGAATGTCAATATGACAATAAATAAAACTGATGTAATTCCATAGCCATGGCCGTATATGAAATATCCTAAGATTGAGGTCAATGTTGCAGAGCCTAAAAAACCAATCCATGTTTTATTCGGACTTACCCGAGGCCATAACTTGGGGCCCTGAAGTAACTGTCCAATGATTTGTGAAAGCCCATCGAAAATGACCACAAAAAAATAAAGCGGTGTCACGGTCTCCCAAGTGAGCGGATTAAAAAAAACGGGAAGTAAAAGTAGAATGTAAAATAACGAAATGACATGCGGTAAAACTTGTTTTTTATTCGGAAAAACGCGCTGTATTTCATACAGACCCAACAAGGCTATCACTGCCAACACATGCAAGGTATAAGTCTGTTGAACAAAGGCGAATAACAACGGAAATACCATGAGCAAATACACCAGATACTTGGTCCAATGTTGTTGTTTCTCAAAAGCTGTTTTCTTTTTTGTAATGAACAGAACCGCAATTCCAGTGAACAGAAATAACACACCTAAAATGGCTGAGTAAATCCAAAATTTATCCATTTATTCTGGTTTCATATGGTAGGTTTCTGGACGAATATATTACAAAAAGCTTTGAAGTTTTGACTGTGGATATTGAAATGATTCAAGGCATTTTTTTTGAACCCATTTTCGGCTATCCATTGCAATCTTCTCGCTTCGCTCAAAGGATTTCCACTACTATCCGGGGTAGGGAAACAAAAAACCCTCAACTTGCGTTGAGGGTTTTCTTCGTAGCCCGTAGGGGAATCGAACCCCTGTTACCAGAATGAAAATCTGATGTCCTAACCCCTAGACGAACGGGCCGCTTCGGTTTTGCGAGTGCAAATATACAAAGAACTTCTTTTTTCGCAAGAAAATTTTACACTTTCGAGTTGAACTGAAATCCAAGTCGCTTCCCAGTCGCTAAACTGCCACTGTGGTTAATGTCATTCATCTCCTCAACCGTAATCTGTTGCAAATTCTCGGCAGGAGGAACCAACAAATCAAAACTCAAGGCATACAAATACAACTGCTCCACAAAACGCTTCTTCGATTCCAAATCGAACGTACTGCTTATAAAATCATTGAACATATAACCCAACTGCTTCTTCCCCTGAACCACAAAATGATTCTCTCTGTTCACAAAAACACGCGATACCAAATAACCGATGTCTGAACTGCGGTTGTACCGGAAACTATCCGATAAAAAATTATATACGTTTATAATACCCACATAACTGTTGCGAGTATCGTTCTTCAAATAACCCGTTCCCCACAAATGATGTCCCGCCTCAAATTGAAAGACATTCGTGTGCATCTGAAAAATTAAAACGTCTCCAGCAATTTTTACCTGACACTGAAACGCTCCCAAATCTTGATACTCAAAGGTCACGCGTGAATCGGTGTCGCCAAATTGACTCGAAACTTCCTCTATACTCGATTGAAGAACTTTTTTCAACTCCTCAAACTGTGCTATGGTGTTGTGAAAAATATCTTGCTTCAATACACTTTTTCCTTTCAAAAGCGACAAGATCATGTGGTTGTAGTCTGGTGATTCAGCCATGATTTTCAATTTTTAATATGCTCGTGCAAACAAAACACGCTTATTACTTGGTTTGCCTGTAACCATGCAAACTCCAGCTTCTTCTTTTGCATCAAAGGGTATACAACGTATGGTAGCCTTCGTCTCTGTTTTCACACGCTCTTCCGTCTCTGCCGTACCATCCCAATGCGCAGCAAAAAATCCACCCTTCTCATCTAACAAACGTTTGAACGTTTCATAGTCATTCACTTCCGTGATATGACTGTTTCTGTAACTTAAAGCTTGCTCAAATAAATTCGACTGAATCTCATCTAACAATCCTTGTATACGAACGCCCAATCCGTCAAATGAAACAGTCTCCTTTTCACTGGTGTCTCTTCTTGCCAATTCAGCTGTGTTATTCTCCATGTCTTTCGGACCAATGGCCACTCGAACCGGAACGCCTTTCAATTCGTATTCCGCAAATTTCCATCCGCTGCGCTTGGTGTCATCATCATCAAACTTAACAGTAACCCCCAATTGCTTCAACTCTTGCAACAAAGGTGAAATCTGATTTCGTATTTCTTCCAACTGTTCCAATCCCTTATAAATGGGAACTATAACCACGTGAATGGGTGCTAACTTCGGTGGAAGTCGCAGCCCCTTATCATCACTGTGTGTCATTATTAACGCACCCATGAGCCGCGTGCTTACTCCCCAACTGGTAGCCCAAACATAATCATTCACACCCTCTTTCGATGCAAATTTTACATCAAAAGCTTTTGCGAAATTCTGACCCAAGAAGTGAGATGTACCCGCCTGCAAGGCTTTTCCATCTTGCATGAGCGCTTCAATGCAAAGCGTATCTTCCGCACCGGCAAAGCGTTCACTGGCAGTCTTCGCACCTTTAATGACAGGCATGGCCATGAATTTTTCTGCGAAATGTGCGTACACCTCAAGCATTTTGTTCGTCTCTTCAATGGCCTCCTGTGAAGTAGAATGCGCCGTGTGGCCCTCTTGCCATAAAAATTCTGCAGTACGTAAAAAAAGGCGTGTACGCATTTCCCAACGCACAACATTTGCCCACTGATTAATTAGAATGGGCAAGTCTCTGTAACTCTGAATCCAACCGCGATAAGTATTCCAGATGATGGTCTCACTGGTTGGACGTATAATTAACTCTTCTTCCAATTTCGCTTCTGGATCAACAACTACACCTCCGTCTTGAGATTTCAAACGGTAATGGGTAACAACTGCACACTCCTTCGCGAATCCTTCAACGTGCGCCGCCTCTTTACTCAAATAACTTTTTGGAATGAGTAGGGGGAAGTAGGCATTCTGATGTCCTGTTTCTTTGAACATGGCGTCCAATGCATCTTTCATTTTTTCCCAAATGGCATACCCGTAAGGCTTTATAACCATACATCCTTTTACATCGCTATGCTGCGCAAGATCTGCTTGCACGACCAATTCGTTGTACCACTTGGAATAATCCTCACCCCGAGGTGTTAGCTTTTCTGCCATGAAATGAATTTTTTTAGATGAATTTTGGTGTTGCAAAGGTAAAACCTTTCTTACCTTTATTGTAAATAATTGGTTCTATGAAAAAGCAACTCCCTTTTGTAGCATTTTCTCTTGCATTACTTGGTCTAAGCTCATGTGCAAGTTTAGAGCATTTAACCGATGACAGAACGCGTCTTGAAGACGATGAGGTGTATTGGAACAGACAAGAACTTTTTTATTCGCCCATTGCGGCAAACGCCGACCCCTACGTGCTCGGTGAAGATGATTATTTCAATCCGAATTCAATTCCCAATGCCAACCAACTCAATGGAGGTAGGAATCCCAACGCGTTTTGGAGTCCTAACCTTGGATGGCAATTGTCATATGGTTTAAGTCCGTTTTCGAATTACTACAACGGATTTGATAACGGATTCAATTCGTATGGATCATGTGGATTCGGAAATTCATATTACTCTCCTTGGGGTTATTCAACCTACAACCCATACGGCAGCTCATGGGGATACAATCCGAACGGATATTTATCTTACGGGGGTTATGGCTCTGGTTTTGGTTGGGGTGGATATAACCCTTACTACGGTGGCGGATACAACGGCGGTGGTTGGGGTTCTGGTTGGAACAACAATACTGGTGGCTCAAACGAAAACGGTGCAAACGTGACACACATTCATCGCAATCCTATTTCTGTGGGTCTAGCGAACGGTTCTGGATACCATGGCGGAAGATTACAAAAGCAGGTGGTTGCCGGTTTAGCGGTTGAATCGAAAGAACCGGTTTCGTCTTTCCAAATTGCAGGAAGATCAGTTGGAGTTGTTGGCGGAAAGTCTACGGAGTATAACGCTGGAAGAGGGTTTTCAAATGGAGCCACCTATGAAGACGATTACCATTCAGGTTCAAGAAATTACGGAAATACCAACACAAGCAATTCCAATCAGTTCAACTCATCTACTTCGAGAGATCAATCAAACGGTGCAGGATCAAACAACAATTCTACTGGAAAAGGAAGTTCTTCACCTTCATACTCGGCTCCTTCTCGAAGCAGCTCAGCCCCATCATATTCTGCTCCTTCACATTCAGCACCTTCGCGCAGCAACTCGGCTCCATCAAATCCTGCTCCCTCAAGAAGCAGCGGTTCATCTCCTTCCAAAGGAGGCGGTGGTGGCGGAAGTGCACCAGGCAAGAGTGGTGGACGCAAATAATTTCTCATTGAAATAGGATGAAAAGAATTACGGCTGCGGCCTGCTTTCTGTTGGCTTTGCAAAGTTTTGCGCAGAATGAAGACGATGCTTTGCGATACGGTTTTACACAAGGCATATATTCCAATCGGGCCAATGCATTGGGTGGGGCTTTCGCCTCCTTGGGTGGCGATATCACCAATTGTTTTCAAAATCCTGCCGGTTTAGCGGCATACAAAACGGGTGTATTTGATATCACGGTAACTGGTCTGAGCAATAGAACGGCAACATCATTTCTAGGAAATAAGCAAGAGAGCAGTCGGTTCGCATTGCCTGCAGACGCTGTGGCTATGGTGTTTCAAACTGGCACGTCAGAAAACGATTGGAGTCCAACCTATGTAGGTATTGGATTTGGTATACTTCAAAAATTCAATAAAAAAACTGAGGTCACTTCCTCTGATAACCAAGGTTCTTTGCTTGATGTTTTTGTGAACCAACTCAATGCC
>JBJTWB010000097.1:0-5595 GCA_046081505.1 Bacteroidota bacterium
ATTGAATTCCCATAATTGCACCTAGAAATATTTTATTATAAACTCCCTTGGATACCTGATTTGGTTTAAGTTCGAAATCTCAATTTAATTCTCTTTATTATTTGACTTTGGAACATCGGATTTTTCTTTATCATTTATCAACGAAATTTCTTTAGTTATCTTTTTGATAACCCTAATAATTCTTATTACTAAAATAATAAGTGCCAAAAGCCAACCCATAAGACTGAAAAAATTTGGATTTGACAAATCACCGTCTCCTTCATTGGAACTCTTATTGATTTGAAGGAATAATGTTGAAAAGCCAAGTAATATTTGATTCATATTGTTCAGTCGGGTGTTGTCAACCATAAATTTATAGTATTTCCAATGTCTTTTATCTTTGAATTATAAATAATGGATATAGAAAAACTTTCTCTCACAGAATTGGTATAGTTAACTCTATCAATATCAGTAATTATTTTTTCAATTGGATTTTTGATTCGTTCTGTCAATCCTGTATATGGTGAGTCAACGAACAACACTCAACAAAATGTTTCATATGACGACCAAATGTATTGGGTGGAGTCAGATGGGGTGGCGTATCAAATTGGTATGAATGGAGAAAGTCAGGTAATAAAGTATATAGAGAATTGAAGTTGATATAATTTTGTAAATTTGTTTGCTCACTACAGTAGAATTATAATATGAGTTTAAGACCCTGTCCTATTTGTAAAAAAGAAATTTCTTATAATGCTTCAATGTGTCCGAGTTGCGGTGAGTCTGACCCATTGAGAAATGAGAGGAAATATGATTATGAAAGAGCAAAGGATAAGTTCAGGAGAGACAGTGGCACTCCACTGAAACTTTCAGGTAATGAAGAGTCTGAGGTGAATAACCTCATTCAAAATTTGATAATCAAAAAGGAGTTTTGGAAGGCGGTGAGGCTTGATTCAAAGAGTTTTGGTCTAAAATTAATGCATTCTCACCAAAGAATTAAAATGAAGTCTTCTATTATGGGGCTTTCCTCTGAATTTGATAAATACGAAAAAAAGAACTTTAGTTGGAATAAAATTGGATGTATGATTTTTGTTCCCATTTTTCTTCTATTCTTGATTTATTGGTTTGTTTTAGGGGGATATAAAAATATTTAATCGTGTATTTATGATCCCTTGTCCAAGTTGTAAAAAAGAAATAGACGCATTCGCAGACCCTTGTCCGAATTGTGGGAGACCCAAACCAATTTCTTTGGAAATGAGAAAAATTTATTTGGAATGGAGCAAAAGTGACTCAGAGAGAGTAGACAGAGAGGTTCAGAAGTCTTTGAAAGATTTTATGAAATCAGTGAAATTCAAATCAAAAGAAGAAGTAGAGAGGTTATATCAAGAGGCGAGAAATTTTGTAGTTAAAGGTAAATTTCAGGACGCTTTGGATAAGATAAGAGCGGCGGTTACAACTAATTGGGAGAAAAAGAGTTTGAAGGAATCTATGAGCGAATTGAGAAGAATTTCTGATGAGTTAAATATGTCTCAAGAGTTTAACCATTGGGACAGAAAACAAACTCGTAATGGTTATATTATTCTTTCTTTGGCAATTTTAATAATTCTATCACTCATTTTATACAGAAAATTGAATTAGTCAATGTCTTCTGAATTTTATTTTTTTTGACTATACTTAAAACGAGTATTTTTCTTTCATAGGATTTTGGGTTGCACATTGAAAAAACAAAACCCTTGATTTTTCAAGGGTTTTTAAAAAGTTTAGTCGGGATGACAGGACTTGAACCTGCGACCACACGCCCCCCAGACGTGTACTCTACCAACTGAGCTACATCCCGATAAAGAACGTTTGCAAAAGTACGAAAACGAAGGTGTATTTTTGTATCAAATTCAAGTACATGAAAATTTCATATCAACTACTTCGTCAATTTATTCCAGACACCCCTTCGCCTGAACACGTTGCAGAAATCCTTACGCGCACAGGCCTAGAAGTAGAAGGTATTGAAACCATAGAAAAAATTCCCGGCGGTCTGAAAGGTGTAGTGGTGGGACACGTTCTAGCATGTGAAAAACACCCCGACGCCGACCGACTTTCCATTACCCAAGTTGATCTCGGTTCTGAACAACCGGTACAAATCGTCTGCGGAGCACCCAATGTAGCCGCCGGACAAAAAGTGCTTGTTGCAACAGTGGGCTCCACATTATACCCATCAACCGGAGAACCTTTCGCAATTAAAAAAAGTAAAATAAGAGGTGCCGAATCGCATGGCATGATTTGCGCTGAAGATGAATTGGGACTTGGCCAGTCGCATGACGGTATACTTATTCTTCCCGCTGAAACACAAGTTGGAACCCCCGCCGCTGAAGCCTTAAACATAGAAAGCGATCAACTACTAGAAATTGGCATTACACCCAACAGAACAGACGCCCTTTCTCACGTGGGTGTCGCTCGCGACTTCATTGCCGCTTGGAATGTTGAACATCCTGAAGCGCATAAAACGCTTCTTCTTCCTTCCTTCCACACCCTACCCACCCAGTCAAACGGATGGTCCATTCAATTAGAAAACGAAACAGCATGCGCCCGGTATGCTTGTCTTGAAATTTCAGGACTCGCAAATCAATCCACACCCGATTGGATGAAAGAAATACTGGTTGTCATTGGTGTAAAACCCATAAACCTTGCCGTTGACCTTACCAATTACATTCAGCATGAATTGGGTCAACCCATGCATGTCTTTCGCGCTGCCGATTTCGAATCGAAGACCATTCACATTCGGAATGGAAAAGATGAAACAATGAAAACACTCGACGGAATAGAGCGCAAAATTACCGAAACCGACGTAGTTATTGCCTCAGACCGCTCGCCCTTGTGCATTGCGGGTGTCATGGGAAGCCTTGATGCGGGCGTGCAATTCAACGATGACCACCTCATTTTTGAAAGCGCATGCTTCAATGCAGTTCGAGTACGGAAAACAGCCAAGAAATTTGGTATTCACTCCGATAGCAGTTTCAGATTCGAGCGCGGTACCGGTGTTGATGCTGTTCCCACCGCGATGAAACGATTGGCACAACTTGTTTCAGAAATTGCTCCTGAAGCGCAAATTGGTGGATATGCAGAGGTATACCCTGAGCCCATTCTCAAGGCTGAAATAACTTTAACAGCGGCCTACCTTCAACAACTAACGGGAATTCAAATCCCGGCCGCCGAGGTGTCTCAAATATTGCAGCATCTCGATTTTGAAGTGGAAGCGCTCGACGATGTTTGGAAAATAAAAGCTCCTTACAATCGAGTTGAGGTCACGCGCCCAGCAGACGTAGTGGAAGAAATCTTGCGTATATATGGGTATGATAAAATTGAAGTGCCTTCGCGCATGAAACTCTCTTTGAACAGCAAAGGCAAAACAGAAAATTTGCAGTATCAGGTAGCTCAGTTATTCGCCGCACAAGGGTTCTCTGAAATCATGTCCATGTCTTTGGTGAAAAGCACATATGCTGAATCTTTTGACACTTTATTTCAAGTAGAAAGTGTCTCATTAAAAAATCCGTTGAGTAAAGACCTTTCACACATGCGCTCAAGCCTCATTTTTGGCGGATTAGAAAGCATTGCGTTGAATGAAAAACACCGAGCAAATAATTTGCGATTGTTTGAGATCGGAAAAGAATACAGAATAACGGAGAATGGATACGCTGAAAAACGCAAACTCGCCATTTGGATGGTGGGGGATCAAAATCCAGAATCATGGAATCGTACCGCAGAAAAAAACACACTCATTCAACTTCGATCGAAAGTTGAAATGGTTTTAAATGCCCTTGGTGTAAAGCAATTGGAATGGAATGAACTGGAGGAAAAGGGTGCTTTTGCATATGGATTAGAGGCCGTAAGTCAGAAAAAAGTTTGGGGTGTCTGTGGGCAGGTGCGACAAGAACTGCTTGAAGCTTGCGATGTGCAGCAAGATGTTTTCTATGCTGAATTTGAATTTAATACTTTGGAAAAAGTGGCTTCGCAGCAAAAAAATAACTTCGAACCATTGACCAAATACCCGTGGGTACGTCGTGACCTTTCCTTACTTGTGAACAAACCAACCTCGTTTGAAACCCTTCGCAAGACTGCGTTTAAAGCAGAGAGAAAGCTATTGAAAGACGTGTCGTTGTTTGATGTTTATGAAGGCAAAAATCTTCCGGAAGGAAAAAAGAGTTACGCATTGAAATTCATCTTGCAAGACGAACAACAAACATTAACAGACGAAGCTGTAGAGAAAAGCATGCAGCGCATTCTAAACAGCTTGCAGACAGAGTGTTCGGCGGAATTGAGGTAGGGTTGGAAGTTATTCCCCGCATATTTGCGGCGAATGGAATTCTCTATCACCGCTTGACTATGAATTATACTATAGTGATTTGACCCGCAATCCCCCGCGCTTCGGCATCACTCGCAAGCAATTCCTCTAACGATGGTTTTGCGATGAAGCTGGCTTTTTGAAGTGTTTTTTCTACGGTCTCGGCAATTTGCAAGAATTTAATTTCATCATTTAAGAATCGAGCAACGGCAATTTCATTTGCGGCGTTTAAGATGCACGGCGCATTGCCCCCTTGCTCAAGCACTTCGAACGCCAAGCCCAAACAACGAAACACGTCCATACGCGGCTGCTCGAAGGTAAACTGCGGATAATCCATGAAGTTGAATCGCGGCCAATCGGTCTTCACACGCTGCGGATAAGCCATGGCATACAAGATTGGTAACTTCATATCGGGCAAGCCCAACTGCGCTTTCATGCTGCCGTCTTCAAACTGAACCAAGCTGTGAATAATGCTTTGCGGATGAACAACTACGTCTATCTGCGAAGGCTTCAAATTGAATAACCACTTCGCTTCAATCACCTCCAACCCTTTGTTCATAAGGGTTGCAGAGTCAATGGTAATCTTCGCGCCCATGGTCCAGTTCGGATGCTTCAACGCTTGCGCCTTCGTTACCGACGCCAATTCATCTGCAGGCTTCTGTCGAAACGGACCACCGCTAGCGGTAAGAATAATTTTCTCAATAGGATTGTGCCACTCGCCCGCCAAACACTGAAAGATAGCGCTGTGCTCGCTGTCAACCGGATAAATATTTACAGCATGCTGTTGTGCCAATTGCGTAATGAGCTCACCCGCAACAACCAAGGTTTCTTTGTTAGCTAGCGCAATGGTTTTCTTCGCTTCAATGGCTTTTATGGTGGGAAGTAATCCAGCAGCACCCACCAAAGCCGTTAACACCACGTCTATGGTATCCATCTCTACAATCTGCTCCAATGCTTGCTTGCCCGCAAAAACTTTTATGTCTGAAGAAGACAACGCTTCTTTCACTTCAGCGTATTTCGATTCGTCTGTAATCACCACCGCATTCGGATTGAACTTCAACGCCTGCGCAATCAATAATTGGCTGTTGCTGTGCGCCGTTAGTACTTCCACACAAAATTGTTCCGGATGCTCCTGAATAACTTCAAGCGCTTGTGTTCCAATAGAGCCGGTTGAACCGAGAATAGCAATGTTTTTCAAGTGTGATATTTTTTTGCAAAGTAAGGAATAAAAAAAGCCGCTTCACTGAAGCGGCTTTTTGATCGTTGCCCGAACTGGATTCGAACCA
>JBJTWB010000098.1:0-5297 GCA_046081505.1 Bacteroidota bacterium
TGTTTCATCCCAACTACTATCATTCACTATGATCAATTGAAATTCCGCATATTCCTGCTCCATGATTGCTGGAATCAACTCTCTTAGGTTCTCCTCTTCATTGCGTGCGCAAACAATTACACTTACCCCCTGTTGTTCTTCTTGATTGAACGTTTTCACTTTGGTGGATGGAAGAAAGTAACGCAGAGCGTAAAACACATGAACTACCCAAGCTAAAATAAATAATCCCAACAATCCTGACTCAAGGTAAGACAGTGAAATCCCTCCAATTTGTAATGCGGCATCGAACATAGAACAAAGGTACAAGCCTTGATTGAGGTCGCAATAAAAAAGGCCGGAAAGCCCGGCCTTTTTTATTCACAAATTCGACTATTTCTTAATAACTAGAGGTAATGTCTTCACACCAAAGTCACCGGAAATTCTGATTTGATAAATCCCGTTTTCCAAATGTCCTGTCTCTAGGCGTTCATATGAAGAATTAACCTTACCAGATTCTATTAACTGCCCAGTCATACTGAACAATTCAAATTTCGAGTTTGCAGTTACGCCTGTAATTTGAATCCAATCATTCGCTGGATTCGGATACAAAGCAATGTTTGATAAAATTTCTTCCACACCAACAGTTAAGCAAAAATTGGTGGTTTCTGAATCAGCAAATTGACCACCTGATGCTACTACTTGTCCGCTTGGGTTGGTCACTGTGTAACTACCGTTTCCGTATGCACAGCAAATTCCGTCGCCGTAAGAATCTGAAATAATGAAATTGTAACATCCAGGGGCAAGACAAACTGACGTATTACTTACTCCGCCAGCAGTTGTAGTTGCAAGGTCTCCGGTAGCAAGTGTAGTAGCACCCTGTGTGATAGTCCATGTGGTTTCTTCAGGATAATTGTCCGCAACAATGTTTACAGTAACATTGAAAGAGGCCCCAACCACTGCATTACATGATACCGAAGTTGAATTGTTGTTTGCATTTTCATCTGTACCATTGTTTGGATTAATAACAGTAACTACAATATTATTCGCGCCGTTTACCAAAGTAATAGTTGGTAATGTAACGTTTGCTGAAGCATATTGGGCCAAAGAACCTGACCAATTATAGGACTGCACTGCTCCACCATTCACAGTATATTGTATTGTGCAAGAGGTTAAAGTGCTTGTTCCGTTGTTTAACAAGGTGACAACAGGCTGAACAGTATTCGAACAAATGTTTGAAGGAACCCCAGATATGGTTGAAACAGACGCATCAAGTTGAGCACTCACGGCTCCTGTTGGATATCCATCAATAATTAATTGACCTGAATTCTGTGGATCTAACCATTCTTTTAAACGTGTAGCAGCGGTATTACCGGTATCCCAAGACACACCAAATCTACCATAAGAATCACCTTGACCATTTTCAACTGAGCCACTACATGCTGATCCGCCGCCAAATAATTGTCCAATGATTCTGTGATTTTGATCAAAAAGTGGAGAGCCTGATGAGCCTGGCTCAGTAATACCATCATCCCATTGTTGCACATCCCAAGTCTGAGCACCACTCCATGTACCCTGAGGAACCGCGTTATTTTCAAAAGAAATCTTTTTTAAATCACCTGATGGGTGGTGAATGCATACTGCAGATGAAACTGTATTTGCGTCTGAAGCGTCCCATCCTGCGTATTGAACGTTATAGGAAGCAGGAGGTGTAGAATTCAACAATAAAAGGCAAAAATCACTACCTGCATTTTTTGCTTTCAATGAGGCTCCGCTAACTGTCTGATTCGTTGGACCGGTTGTACCCGTGCATCCGGTTGTTTCATGATTGAATACAAAAACCCAACCCGCAGCACTTGTTCCGTAACAGTGATTGGCTGTTAAGAAATAAGGAGTACCGTCATTTGCCGTGTTATTTACGAGTGCTCCTGTGCAAATTGCAGATCCACCTTCAAGAATGAGAGCTACTGCCTTCTTTTCTGTTTGCCACGAAGACCCCACTGCGCAATTGACATTGTTATTGCATGCTCCACTGCTTCCGTATGGGCCCCTTTCTGCATCGTATTCTGCAAAATGGTTCAACAACACAGGTCTGTAGCCATGCACAACCTGCGTAAGATTGAAATGAACATTTGATTTTACCTCGTTTGATGAAATGACCTCAACAACAACCATTGAGGATTGAAGAACCGTTGTTGCTAAAACACCAGATTCGTGGTTGTTCAAATGATTGAATGATCCAATGTATTCCTCCCTATCCGTTGACCAAATGAACATTTCACTACCCTTTGGCAAATAAAAGTTTTCAAACAAAAGGTTAATTGATCTTGCATCAGGACAATGAATTCCCAATTGCCAAATGGATTTGCCATTTCCAATTTCAACCCATGAAGCGCTTTGTTCCGAAAAGTCGGTTTCATGCTCATAACCAAATCGGAAAGGTGCTTCTTTGTACTGATCTACAACTGCATCTTCAGCCTGAAGCGCCTCAAGGGCAATGACAGGCATGGGAACGAAGGTTATTTGAGATGAAACGTGCTTATCCTCCCAATTGAAAGGTGTTCCACCGTGACTAATTTGTGCGAAAGTATTGAGTGACACCATCGCCGCAACAAAAAGTAAAAATTTTCTCATATTGTTTATTGGTTTCGAAAGCAAGATAGAGAAACTATGGAGAACGAGCAAAACAAAATTACTCAACCGCCACAAGTCTAATTTTGATTGTATTCTTATCACTTGACATGAGATTTACGACTACTTCGCTCTCACCTCTTTCAAAAAATGGCCGAACATCAATGGCCCATTTCTTTGTAATTCGCTCTCTGCATAGATCAGACTTATGCTGATGCACAACAACTATATTCGTTTGCGGGGGAAGTGACTTCATCATTCTACCGTCCCAATTGGCATGAAAAAAATGCGATTCACAACCACCGCTATAAGCCGTTTCAAAAACCAACCACTGCCCTTCTTGTTTTGCATTAATAATTTCAAAATCATCAAGATAAAAATCTTCGCCTGATATTTTCGTATCTGAGTCTTTAGCCAAACGAAGAATTTCGTCTGTACCCGGAAACTGCCTTTGTATTGGAGTGGTAAGTTCCTTTGTTTTGCATGAGGAGAACACCAAACACAAAAGAACTAAAAATGTGAATGTCTTTTTCATAGCGCGTCTTTTTATTACAGTTAGTTCATGTCATTTAAATTTCTGAAATTCTTTTTTCCAAGGCTTTAATTTCGTCTCGATATTGAGCTGCCTCCATAAATTCTAAATTCTTTGATGCCGCATTCATTTTTTCTGTTGCTTGTTGAATGGCTTTTTTCAATTCATTCACTCCCCAGCTCGCCATAATTGGATCTGCTGCCACCGAGTATTCTTGTTCAATCAACTCCTGATATCTAGATGCTTTGCTTCGCTCTATTGCTTTATTGATTTGAGTAGGTGAAATACCCATTTTGGTATTGAATTGAATTTGTTTTTCTCTTCGTCTATTGGTTTCATCAATTGTCTGCCGCATGCTATTGGTTACTTTATCTGCGTACATGATGACCCTCCCATTTAGGTTTCTTGCAGCTCTGCCTGCTGTTTGGGTCAAGGATTTGTTGTTCCGAAGGAAGCCTTCTTTGTCGGCATCCATGATAGCTACTAAACTTACTTCGGGTAAATCTAAACCTTCGCGCAGCAAATTCACACCAATTAAAACATCAATTGTACCTTCTCTCAATTGATTTAAAATTTCAATTCGATCAAGAGTATCAACATCGCTGTGAATGTAGCTGCATTTGATATTAATTCTTGTGAGATACTTTTGAAGCTCTTCTGCCATGCGTTTGGTCAGTGTTGTTATGAGCACCCGTTCATTCCTTGCAATGGTATCTGAAATTTCATTGATCAAATCGTCGATTTGATTTGTAGTTGGTCGCACCTCAATGATAGGATCTAACAACCCTGTTGGGCGCACCACTTGTTCTACCACCACGCCATCTGTTTTTTTAAGTTCGAAATCTGCTGGAGTTGCAGAAACAAAAATGACTTGCCTTTGCAGGCTTTCAAATTCATCGAACGTGAGCGGTCTATTATCCATAGCTGAAGCCAACCGAAATCCGTGCTCTACCAAATTAACCTTTCGCGACCGATCACCTCCAAACATGGCTCCAACTTGAGGAACAGTCACGTGACTTTCATCGATGATCATGAGATAATCGTCAGGGAAATAATCCAACAAACAGAAAGGCCTTTGACCCGGTTTTCTTCGGTCGAAGTATCTACTGTAATTTTCTATTCCGGAGCAATATCCCAGTTCTTTCATCATTTCAACATCGTGATTCACTCGCTCTTCCAAACGTTTGGCTTCGAGATGAAGCCCCTTTGCTTTGAACTGCTCCACTTGAACAACCATCTCTTGTTGAATTTCCCAGATGGATTCATTTAATGTGGATTTCGAGGTAACGAAGAGATTTGCAGGAAAAATGGTTAATTGATCTACCGAGCCGTATGTCTTATTGGTGTCAATATTCAAGTAATGAATGGATTCAATTTCGTTCCCCCAAAAAACGACCCGCACACCGAAGTCTGCGTATGCGAGAAACACGTCTACCGTATCACCTTTGACCCTAAAATTACCACGTTCTAAAATGCTATCTACTCGACTGTACAGCGACTCAACCAAGCTGTATAAAAAGGTTTGCCTACTGAGCGCCATACCCTTGCGAATCGGAATGGTACTCTTATGAAATTCTGCAGGGTTTCCTATTCCATAAATGCAAGAGATACTTGCTACAACAATTACATCCCGTCTTCCACTCAATAACGCACTTGTTGCAGAAAGGCGCAGTTTTTCAATCTCCTTATTGATTAACAGTTCCTTTTCAATGTAAGTATTTGTTACAGGAAGGTAGGCTTCCGGTTGATAATAATCGTAGTAGCTAACAAAATACTCAACTTGATTTTCAGGAAAAAAATGCTTGAATTCCGCATACAATTGTGCAGCAAGGGTTTTGTTATGACTCAGGATTAACGTTGGTCGTTGGGTCTGTTGAATGACATTGGCAACTGTAAATGTTTTTCCACTTCCGGTTACACCAAGGAGCGTTTGAAAAGCTTCACCTCCCTCTATGGCCTGCACCAATTGGGCTATGGCATCGGGCTGATCTCCGGCTGGACTATAATTTGAAGTAGTAGCTGAATAAACCTGAATAACATTTCATTCAAAAAAGGTTCCGATTTGGAACCTTTTTTGTTGCTTTGCCATAGACATGCAATTCAAACTCACTTCCAATTACAGTCCGGCCGGAGATCAGCCCGATGCCATAGCCCAATT
>JBJTWB010000099.1:0-6423 GCA_046081505.1 Bacteroidota bacterium
TGTTCTTCAGACACTTGTCTGGCAACTTGATTCATTTCATCCATGAGGTCATCTGCATCGACAACTGTGCCTTCCCTACTTTTCATTTTTCCCTCTGGTAGTTCAACCATTCCGTAACTGAGATGAAAACATTTCTCAGCTTGGGCAACACCCAATTTCTTTAAGACTTTGAACAATACCTTGAAATGATAATCTTGCTCATTGCCTACAGTATAAATTTGGAATGACGTGTCTGGAAAATCTTCAAAGCGAAGCATGGCGGTTCCAATGTCTTGCGTAATGTACATGGCCGTTCCATCTTTTCTCAGTAAAACCTTTTGGTCCAATCCCTCATCTGTTAAATCGATCCAAATACTACCATCATCCTTTCTAAAAAACACTCCCCTCTCGAGGCCTTTCATGACCCACTCTTTCCCTAACAAGTACGTATCACTCTCATAATAGAGCTTGTCAAAATCTACCCCCATGGTGTCATAGGTAACCTGAAACCCATCATACACCCAGCCATTCATTTTACTCCAAAGCGCTAATGTTTCTTCATCTTTCTGTTCCCATTTGATTAACATTTCACGCGCGCCTTGAGCTATTGCAGATTGAAGTTCTGCATCTTCTTTCGATAGTCCAGCAGCCACAAGTTGCTCTACCTCAAGCTTGAATTGTTTGTCATAAGCTACATAATACTTCCCAACAAGTTTATCGCCTTTCAGGCCGCTTGATTCGGGACTTTCTCCGTTGCCAAATAATTTCCACGCCATCATACTCTTACAAATATGAATTCCGCGATCGTTGATGATTTGCACCTTGGTTACTTGATGGCCATTGGCTTTAAGTAATTCTGAAACGGAGTATCCGAGGAAGATGTTTCTCAAATGCCCAAGATGCAGGGGTTTGTTTGTATTGGGGGAAGAATATTCAACAATGATTCTCTCCTTTGAATTTTGAGGTTGAATTCCGAAATTAGCCTGGTTATGAATGGAAAGAAATTCGTTAATCCAAAATGAGTCTTTCAATTTGAGATTCAAAAAGCCCTTAACTACATTAAACGCCTCAAGCTCACTGTAATGATTCTGAAGGGCACTTCCGATCTCTGCTCCAAAATTTTCTGGATTCTTACCCACTTTTTTAGCCAGTGGGAAAATAACCAAAGTCACATCTCCTTCAAATTCTTTTCTCGTTATTTGGAGTTGCAATTCTTCCTCTGCAACATTCATTTGAAATGTGGCATTTAGAACCTGTAAAAGTTGAACTCTCGTTTGATGGAAAGCGTTCGATTCAAAATTCATGTGACAAAAATAGATGATTGATGTATGAAATAAAAAAAGCCACTCCAACAGAGCGGCTTTCTATACAATATCGCGGTGCTGGGACTTACTTCTTTGAGAATTTCGCGTAGCGCGTTTTAAACTTATCAATACGACCAGCAGTATCAACTAACTGCATTTTACCTGTAAAGAACGGGTGAGACGCGTGCGTGATTTCTAATTTGATTACTGGATACTCATTTCCATCTTCCCACATCACTGTTTCTTTTGAATTGCAAGTGCTTTTGCTTAAAAACATATAATCATTAGACATGTCTTTAAACACGACCATTCTGTATGATTCTGGGTGAATTTCTGGTTTCATAACTTTTTCTTTTTCTAAATCGGACTGCAAATTTAATCAAAACTTTGAAATTTACAAATATATCGTTCTCATTTTCCCTATCCACAGGCTGCTGTTTGAAATTGCATGAAATGCATGTTTAGAGACACATAATGTGCTTTTGTTTTGTTTTTAGAATGAAAGTAATACATACCACTCTTCTTTTTATTGTTGCCCTCAGCTCGGGAATAGCACTAACAAGTTTCTATTTGTCAGATCCCGTGAAAGTAAAACTTCAGCATCAATCATCGCTTTCTCCGGGACAAACCACCTTGGTGGAAGTAAATATTGACAAGGGAACCATTGAGGGTTTTGGACTTTTGGAAATCGCCCTGCCCAATGACACCAAAGCAGAAGCCGTAGAACTGAATGGTGCATCATTTAATATAGAAAATGGCAAAATTCGAATCGTATGGATGCGTATGCCTAACGATGCTGAGTTGCGTGTCACTTTTAACCTAACTCATATTCAGTCCGATGGAGAACCTGTTGTTTTATCTCTTATGGGCAATTTCAGTCATATTGAAAACAACTACAGAAAAGACGTTGCATTTGAATCAAACGGTAGCGACTCAAACCTACCACCCACAGACTCCACAACTCAGGAGCTTGTTTCTGAAGCCACAGTGCAACAAGAACAGGTTACTCCACACTCGCAAGAACTACCAGAGGATATTAAAAAGACTGACAACCAAATAGTACAAACAGAACCACAACATCAAAGTAAAAATGAACTTACTTTTCGAGTTCAAATTCTTGCTTCACACAAGGTTGTGGATAAAACGTTTTTGTCTCGTTTCTATGGTTTCAAAAACACATTTAATATTGAACACCACAGCGGTTGGGAGAAATATGTTACTGGGGAGTTTAAGAATTTAGAGGAGGCGCGACAACTTCGTCAAGAAATAGCGCAAGCGCATCCACTTCTTCCTGGACCATTTATAACAGCATATAAAGGAAATGAACGGATATCAGTAACCGAAGCTTTGCAATTTCAAATGACTGCTTCCTTATAAAAGAGCTGCTATTTTTTAGCGACAACGGTTGCGAAGGTAGTTTTGGTTAAATTAGAATTTGTTTAGGTAATTAGTCTGAAAAATCCTCCATAGTGAGGGTTTTTCGTATTTTTAGCCCATGTCTTGGAAAAGCTACGTGCAGGGTTTTCGGTCCTTTCTTATGTTGGAGAAATCATTATCTCTGGCAACTCAAGAGGCATACGTGCGCGACATTTCAAAGTTAGAAAATTATCTTCAGAGCATTCCGCTTGCAGAGGTGAATGCGATTCAAATTCAAGATTTCCTTGGAGATATACATCATCTTGGTATGGAGGCTTCGAGTCAAGCCCGCATTTTGAGTAGCATTCGCAGTTTTTTCAATTACTTAATTCTCGAGAGAATCATTGCTATTAACCCAACTGAATTGATAGAATCACCGAAAATTGGGAGGAAATTACCTGATGTTCTAAGTATTGATGAAGTAACTCAAATCATAGAAACCATTGATTTATCGAAACCTGAAGGCACCAGAAACAGGGCCATTCTGGAGTTCATGTATAGTAGTGGTTTAAGAGTAAGTGAAGTTACCGATTTAAAAATTTCAAACATCTTACTCTCCGACCAACTCTTGCGGGTGATTGGGAAAGGAAATAAGGAACGAATCATTCCAATTACCGAAATTTCATTAAAATGGTTGCAATTCTATTTCGAGCACATGCGCAATCACTTGTCCATTTCTGTTGGACACGAAGATTTTGTCTTTCTGAATAGAAGAGGCAAACAACTCTCAAGAATGATGATTTTCAATATCATTCGAGATCAAGCACGAAATATTGGCATTCAAAAAAGTGTGAGCCCTCATACGTTTCGTCATTCATTTGCAACACACTTGGTTGAAGCCGGAGCAGATCTAAGAGCCGTTCAAGAAATGCTAGGACACGCCAGTATCACAACCACGGAAATATACACGCATCTGAGTAAAAATGCACTTCGAAATGAAATTTTGAATTATCATCCGAGGTACAAGCAATAATCCAAGATTGGAAGATTTTCATTTTTGAATGCATTTTAATCGTGGAAAACTGATTTATATTTGAGCATTCTATTCCATATGAAAAAGTACCTTTCTTTTTTTCTTGTATTGCTTGTTGGTTCTCTGTTTGCACAGAACGTAACCATTTCATCAACAGACAATATCCTATGTCCAGGGCAAAGTGCTGATTTAACAGCGAATGCTAATCTTGGTAATCGAGTGGCCGACTTTCCAATGATTGCGGGGCAAGAAATGATAATCAATAACGCTCAAAATTTCACTATTGGAACATTTTCTTATGAATTTTGGTTTCAAACGGTTGACAACATTGTCTTGCTGCCGGAACGAGTTGACGGATTGTATGTCTATGACGGCACAATGGGTCAGAATTACGCTATTTATCCGCAACAGGTATGGAGCCCGACACACAGAAGAAGCTCTGGAGTGAGTGTAGGCGCCAATGGTTTCTGTATTGTTGAACACAGCCACCAATTCATTGCCTCTCGATTTACATACGCAGTGACACTGAATGGATGGCACCATCTCGCAGTTGTATACACCAATAGTAATTTTGAAGTTTTTCTAGATGGTGTTTCGGTAGGAACCCGATCGAATGGTAGTAATTATCCGCCCCACCCTACAACAGGTCTTGTTCCCGTGACTGTGGCATGCAGGCCTAATCTTGGAAACGGATATCCGGCCGTAGCTGGAATTGATGATGATCCAAACGACCGATACTACGGGCAGTTGGATGAATTTAGGATTTGGAACACTGCTCTTACTGCAGGTCAAGTGGCTAACATTTATAATCGAAAATTGGTAGTTAACAATATGACCAATAACGTTTTACACATGAGCTTTGACATGTCAACTCATATCAATACAACTACAAACAATCCAACAGTTACAGTAACAGGAATCAACCCAGCCAACGGTGCTTCAGTGGCTTATAATCCGAATACGGCAGGGGTTACTTATCCGCAAGTCAACATTCCTCAAATTGGAACTTTCGCGGGATCAAGCTTGGCAACGGCCGTTACAGGTCCTTTTTTAACAGCATATCTGTGGAACAATTCATCAACCAATCAAACAATAACCGTTAATCCAACTGCCGCAAGTACAACCTATACCGTCACAGCCTCAACAGGCACTGCAACGGCAACGGGTAGTATTACCATCTCGGTATCTAACCCCACTGCCATTATTTCTACAACCAGCCCGTCTACTATATGTTCGAATGAATTTGCACTTCTCTCGGCCAATTCAGGCAGCAGTTATTTGTGGTCGAACGGTGATACCACACAGCAGTCACAAGTGAGCACAGCAGGCGCTTACACTGTGGTAGTTACAAATGCTGATGGATGCAATGCAACTTCAGTGGCTTTCGACTTAGCAGTAAATCCTGCCCCACTTGCTAGTATCAATGCATTGAGTGCTACTACATTCTGTGATGGTGGATCAGTTGTACTAACTACTGATTCAACAAGTGTAAACAACTGGTCAAACGGTGATAGTTTATACAATGCAACTGTTACAACCTCGGGTTGGTATAGCGTAACCAACACCAATGAATTTAATTGCACCGCTGTTTCTGACTCTATAGAAATTGTGGTGAATCCGAATCCAATAGCTAGCATTACGCCCTCTGGCCCCACGAGTTTCTGTCAAGGGCTTTCAGTTGATTTGTTGGCGAATGGAGGAACAATTTCATGGAGTAATGGAAGTGTAGATAGCTTAATAACCATCAACAACACCGACACGCTAACCTTAACCGTATCCAATGCGTTTGGTTGTGTTGATCAACTTTCTGAAATAATAACCGTTTATGAATTGCCTGTTGTAACAGCTCCGAATGACACACTCGTCTGCTTATCGAGTAATACATTTTCAGGTCAGGCTTTCCCCACAGGTGGAACTTGGTCTGGAAACAACGTATCCAATGATACTTTGACCTTTGTAAATCCCGGAGTTTATTCGATTTCCTACCTTTACACAGATAGCAACGCTTGCAGCAACTCAGACACCATGTTGGTTCAGGTAGATGCGCCTTTGCCTGTTTCAGCTGGCTTAGATATTAACCAATGTCAACCTGCGACTCCTATTGATTTGTCGTTGAACAGTGCTTCTCCCGTAAACGGCAATTGGTCAGGCTCCTTTTTAAACGGGACCATTGCAAGCCCTGTAGATGCTGGGATTTACACTTACATCTATAGTTTCAATGATGTTTGTTCTAGTACTGACTCAATACACTTTAATGTTTATGCTGTTCCGGCGGCTCCAACAATTGGCGGGAATTTATTCATCTGTAAAGGAGTGCCTTCTCCCTTGTGGTCGAATTATGTAGGAGGAAATGAATGGTCTACAAATTCCATGAACGATACCATATACGTTACGGATTCAGGAATATATAGTTTAACACATACCGATAACAACGGTTGCAGTTCTTCTAGTCAAGTAACTGTTCAAGAATATCCTGAAACCGCACCGTTGGATATTGCCGGACCAACAACTGTGCTAAATGGAAGTCAACAAACCTATACCATTAATCCTCAACCGGGTTACACCTACACATGGAATGTAAATGGAGGAACCATTTTGTCAGGTCAAGGAACCTCAAGCATACAAGTGCTTTGGGATAGTACCACATCCTCTTTCGCATCTGTTCAAATCATTTGGAGTAACACCTATGGCTGCGAGCACAGCGATGCTCAGGCTATTTCCATTCAACCAGACGCCGTTGAAGAGGGGGTG
>JBJTWB010000100.1:0-1233 GCA_046081505.1 Bacteroidota bacterium
CCCAGGGAAACTGGGGAAATATATATACCGGTGACAGCGCAGCAGCTCCTAGGTATATTGAGACCCGATTGAATAAGCTTTCACAGGAAATTGTTTTTAATCCCAAAACCACCAATTGGCTCAGCAGCTATGATGGTAGAAACAAGGAGCCCGAAACACTTCCTGTTAAGTTTCCTTTGCTCTTGGCTCTTGGTGTAGAAGGAATTGCGGTTGGTCTCGCATGCAAAATATTGCCTCACAATTTTGTTGAATTGATTGATGCAAGTATTGATGCATTACGGGGGAAAAAGACACATTTAGTTCCCGATTTCTTAACGGGTGGACTTGCAGATTTTTCAGATTACAACGGAGGTTTGCGGGGTGGAAAAGTAAGGGTGCGTGCGCGAATTAAAAAAGACGATGCCGCAAGGTGTTTGGTTATAACCGAAATACCATTCGGTACAACAACTTCTTCCTTGATTGATTCTATATTGAAAGCCAATGACAAGGGAAAAATTAAAATCAAAAAAATAGAAGACAACACAGCTCAAGATGTAGAAATCTTAGTTCATTTAGCAGCAGGTGTTTCACCTGATAAAACCATAGATGCGTTGTATGCATTTACTGATTGCGAGGTGAGCATCTCTCCCAATTCGTGTGTCATTCATGATGATCGGCCGAAATTTCTTCCAGTAGATGAACTTCTGAAAATCTCTGCTGATAGAACGAGATATTTGATTGGTAGAGAACTCGAAATTCAATTAAACGAACTTCAAGAATCGTGGCATTTCGCATCATTGGAAAAAATCTTTATTGAGAAACGAATTTATCGCGACATTGAAGATTGTGAAACTTGGGAAGAAATCATTTCTACCATTCATAAAGGCCTCAAACCACACACGAAAAAATTCTTACGCGCCGTTACAGACGAAGACGTAGCACGTTTAACTGAAATAAAAATTAAACGAATTTCAAAATTCGATAGCAACAAGGCGAATGATTTCATTGCGAAATTGGAGGCCGAAATTGCCTTGGTCAAAGAGAAATTGGAGCAATTGACTGAAACCACTATTGCTTATTTCAAAGATTTGAAGTCGAAGTATGGAAAAGGTAGAGAGCGCAAAACAGAAATCAAGGCCTTTGATACTGTGCAGGCCGCAGCTGTAGCCATTGCGAATGCTAAATTATCTGCCAATCTTGCTGAAGGTTTTGCAGGTATTGGATTGAAGCGTGATGAAGGCGAATTTGTTTGTG